>JAZLCB010000123.1:0-1440 GCA_045614005.1 Clostridia bacterium | reverse complement strand
GTCCTCTTCTACATTAAGAATTACGGCAACTTTGGGAAAGAATTTTAAGAAATTGCGCATATACTCGCAGGTTTCCGTAAGGAAGTACTCACTTCCTCCTATGCGAAGATTGCCCTTTATGCCGTCTAATGTACCGCCTACCATAACTGTAGGGTCGAGCATTGCGCCCATGAGTACATATGCAAACATGGAGGTGGCTGTAGTCTTGCCGTGTGTACCTGCCACACTTATGGCAGTACCATACTCCTTCATAATCATGCCGAGCATGGTAGCTCTGTCTATAAGACGGATTCCGCGTTTTTTGGCTTCGATTATTTCAGGGTTATCGTCGTGAACTGCGGAGGTATATACAACCATGTCCTGACTGTTTATATTGTCCGCGCTGTGGCCTATATAAACCGTAGCTCCCAAAGAGCGAAGCTCCTTTACAGAGTCCGATTCGCTTATATCAGAGCCCGAAACGCGCATGCCTTTATTTAAAAGTATCTTGGCAATACCACTCATGCTTACGCCACCGATACCTATGAAATGAACATACTGTGTCAAAATAAACACTCCTGTAACTAAGATATTCTAATTATACACCACTTTTTCCAAAAAATAAACAGTTATTTTTATAAATGGAATATTTTTTTATCTAAAGGTTAATATAGGTTTAGATGTACAATATTTTGAAAGGACTTGAACACATGGAAATAACAGACATCAGAATAAGACAAATGGCTTCCGACGCCAGAATGAAAGCCGTAGTATCGGTTACTTTTGACAATTCGTTTGTAGTACACGATATAAAAATAATCGAGGGTGAAGACAGACTCTTTATTGCAATGCCAAGCCGAAAAACTCCCGACAATGAATTCAAAGACATTGCACACCCCATAAATCCCGACATGAGACAAACTCTTTCGGATATGATACTCGAAAAATACGAGTCGATGATTATACAAAACGAGAACTTGGAGGCATAACACCTTGACAAATCCTTTTTGATAATGTAAAATTTACTAAGAAATTGTCGAAAAGGAGACTTAAGTAATATGTCATTATTTAAAGAATTTAAAGAATTTGCTTTTAAGGGCAATGTGCTCGACATGGCTGTCGGTGTTATCATAGGTACAGCATTCGGAAAAATCGTAACATCTATTGTAAACGATGTGGTTATGCCGCTTTTTGCATATGCATTAAAGGGTATGAAGTTTACCGACTTAAAGATTACCTTAGAGGGCGAAAATGCCATAATGATAGGTAACTTTATCCAGACATTTGTAGACTTTATAATAATTGCTGCATCAGTATTTATGTTTATAAAATTACTGAGCTCGCTTAAGAAAAAGAAAGAAGAAGCACCTGCTCCCGAAGAACCCAAAGCTCCTACAACTGAAGAACTTCTTACAGAAATAAGAGATTTATTAAAAGATAAAGAATAAAAAATGCACCCTA
>JAZLCB010000122.1:0-3483 GCA_045614005.1 Clostridia bacterium | reverse complement strand
TGATTGTTTTTCGAGGCGACAGGTCGAAGGAATACTGTCGTATTTCAAGACCGACAACGAAGAAAAACGGCTATTTTACTTGGTTTTGGCGAGTTCGCATATTCTGCATCTTTTTTTCCATCCCTGTATCTATTTAACTTTGAATATCCTTCTTAAAAAGCTTTTTATAAACCCCGGAAAATTAAGTACAACAACCTTCACTAAAAACACTCCTTCTTTACTTTCTTAAAATAATACAAAGAACGATAATAAGTACACATTCTATTATTGCAATCACGGTAGGCGGAAGAAAGAATGCCATAAGAAGTCCTGCCACAAAACCCAGAATTGCAACTATAAAAACACTCTTGCCAAGTTTTTTAAAGCACATCCCCCTACCTCCCAACTAATTTAGTACATAATATGCAAAGAAGGAGTTTGTTGTTACATAGAATTTTCTCTGTGATTTCTTGTAATATTGGTATTGTAAAGCTCGGAAAGAGAATTCAAAAATTCGCGGTCTACCACGGGATTTGGATTAATACCGCTTATTATCTGAATCTGCTCTACCGCTTTCTGCGTTTTGGCATCAAAACTGCCTGTAATATCCACCTCGGTAAGATTTGTAAACTGTTTTGAAAGTGCAAGAAGCATCGCCTGAATTACATACAGACTAAGCGCAGATTGACCTACTGTTATGGGAACATCGGACTCGTCTATTATTCTTACTACAACTTCCCTTTTATTATCGTCTGTGCTTCTTTCATATACTTCCACAATCTTATCCCATGTGTCATTATCAACCTCACCCGTTTCGTAGAGGTTGTTTTTTCTTTGGAAGCTACGCACGGCAGAAGCGGTACTCTCGCCATATATGCCGTCCGGAATTATCCTTTCTATATCTTCATCAAAAAAAGATATTTCTCTTAGCATACGCTGAATTTCTTTTATTTCCCTCTGCATAAATTACCCCCTTATTGTTGTTCCGGGAAAGCTTGGTGAATTTACATTTGGAATAAATACCGTATTCTGAACACCGTCATAGTATCTGTAGAGTTCATCCCATGTTCTTCTGCCTACTATGCCGTCTGCCACAAGACCTGCAGTACGCTGAAAAGCAATAACGGCATTTTGCGTAACCTCGCCGAAATATCCTGTAATAGGCACAGCCGGTATAGTATCGTAAAATTCACTGAGTACAGACAAGAAATACTGCAGAGTGGATACATACTTATTTTCGTCGCCAAGTCTTAAAGATTCGGGGTATTCCAATGACGAGCCAAATATTGTAACTCCTATGCTATCGAGCTCTGCAAGACGCAAAATTCCTACATAGAGCATTACAAGCTTATTCCATGTACCCTGCCCTACAACGCCATCGGGAGTAAGACCAAATATTTGCTGAAAAGCACGCACGGAGCGTTCTGTACTTTCGCCAAATACTCCGTCTACCGTAACTTTAGGTATGGCAGGATAGTTTCGGGATATTGTATTTAATTCTCTTTGAATTACCGTTACGGCATCACCCGAATCGCCTCTCCTTAATGGATAACCCGGATAAAGAGTCTGTATATCGCTTATGGGAGTATTTTCTACAAGCTCTATATTGTCGCCATAATAATATTTGAGTATGCCAAGAGCGCTATAGCCTTGCCTTGCAAGATACTCACTGCCCCACTGCGAAAGCCCCTCACAGGTTACGGTAGTACCGTTGCAATACTTTGCGGCAAGAGGTTCTATAGAACCCTCGCGCCGTATATAAGTAGTAAATATGTCATCTACGATTTCACTTATATTTTCGTATATTGTTCTTCCGTTTATAAACTTCTGGTCATATGCGGTAGAGCTGGTAATATCAAAGTCATAGCCTCGGCTTCTGTAATAATTGGTGTATACACGATTTAATGCATAAGAAATCTGTGCATATATATTTGCATATATTGCCGCTTCGTTCCATGTAGGATATATCTCGCTCGAAGCTACATTTTTTATGTATTGAGGAAACGACAAGGTTACATTTTGCGCGTTGGAATCGGGAGAGCCGAGATGCACTGTTATATACTGCGGTATGGATGGTGTAACTACTACTGCCATATCCTACCTCCTTTATAGGTTTTGTGGTGTTTCTACAAAATCTTCGGATTTGTCATTGTATTTCTGATTGTCGGGAAGAGGAATCATGGGCGTGTCCGCTACTGTAGTCTGCCCCGAAAAAATCTGCACATTCTTTATATATACGGTGTAGTAGCCCTCCTTATCAATCCTGACATCCACTAAGCGGAAAACATCGCCTGCCCCCGGCTGAAGCGAAAGCGACTTGTCGGGAGCACTTATTGCAACAGGGAGTATAAGACCGTTTTTGTCGGTTGTTCGCTTTGCTATTATATCGGAAGTGGAGCTGTCGTTTTTTATTACTGTTACTACCGCATCCTTTATGGGAATAGACTCATTTGCGGTATAAACTCTTGCCGTAAGATATCCGTTTTGTGCCATAAAATTCACCTCGTATAAAATAATATGCATATACTAAAAAAACAGAACCTTTGTTTTATCAAAGGTTCTGCTTTTTTATTGTAAGTGATTTGACAGAAAGATTAACAAAATCAATATATATCGAAGCATATTTTTCTATAGAATCTTTGACCGTATTTATAACCTCTTTTGATACCTTTTCGATATCTGCGCCATAAAACACAGCTACTTCTATATTAAATATTACCTTATCTTCCGATTTATCAAGCGAAATCCTTGTTACCTTGTCTATGCCCTTGCACTTCTGTGTTTCGTATGTTGCAATGGAATAAAGCACAGTATCATTGATTGTAAAATCACCCAGATAGCTGTATGTGGGGCGAACAATGGATTTATCCTCTCTTACTCTTCTTGTCTCCTGCTTTCTGAAAACTCGAAGCGGATCGAGAAAATATCCCGAAAAGGTCTTGCGGATTTCCATTACAGGCACAGGTATTACGTGTTTACCCTGACTTTGCCTTGTGAGTTTTGCCTTGGTTATTTCATTTGGAGTAGCTACCTCTTCTATACGGATAATGCGTGTAAAATCGGGAAGCTCCAAGGCGGTTCGGATTTTTTGCACCATTTTTATGCTTGTACCGAGAATAAGAACACTATCTACTTCATACTCCGAAATTGCTTTTTTCATTGCAATTCGGCTTTCCTCACTTTGAAAAATAGCTCTCTTAATTGCGGCAACGAGAGTTGCTTCCTTTTTGGCAGAAGAACCCTCCAATACTTTGTTTTTGCATATAAGAAGTCCGTCATCTATGATGTAATCTATGTTGTTTTCTGCGGCAACGCGAACAGAGTTATAGCTCTTGCCTGTACCGCTATCTCCTATCAAAGCATATGTTTTCATAGCAATCTCCCATAAATTTTTTCTTATATACAAAAGCCGCCTGCAGATATATTATCTGCAAGCGACCTTTTAAAGTTACTACTAAATTACTGTAATTCAACAGTTGCGCCAGCTTCTTCGAGCTTCTTCTT
>JAZLCB010000121.1:0-11001 GCA_045614005.1 Clostridia bacterium | reverse complement strand
AGCACCGAAAATTCTTTGAACCAAAATCAAGACAAAATAGTTTGTTTTTCGAGGCGGCAGGTCGCAGGAATACTGTCGTATTTCAAGACCGACAACGAAGAAAAACGGCTATTTTACTTGATTTTGGCGAGTTCGGATACTAACGCAACTGCTTAAGCCCTGCGCAACCGAATACTACAGCATCCTTGTCATCATAAAATCTCTGAATTTTACTCTGAACCTCGTCGTGGGGTACATATCTTAAATACATCTTTTCACTAAGGTCGCGTCCCGAAAAAATTCTGCCGTCCACCTCGGAAAGATGTGCATTTATGCCATACTCATCCGAGAATGTAAGGTGCTCAAAGTCCGAGTCCGCAACACCGTACTTTTCTTTTTGGGCGCAAAGCCACTCTTTTGCATCTATGCCGTCTATTTTATCTACCCATCTGTCGGTATACGATATTTTGTGTTCACTTATAACACTGTGGATATTCTCGCTTATAACCTCTATATCATAGTCTTTGTCGTCTATAAGAAATACCGCAACCTCACCGCGTCCCGTAATAAGAGCTTTTTCGCCCGTTTGCGCATTGGTTGCCGCAGCACCGCCTGTAAGAGGTGCATTAACCTTGCGGGAAAGCTTTTTTATAAATTCATTTTCGCCCCCTGCATTGCCAAAGAGGACCACGCCTGCCTGCCAACTGCCCTCGGGTATGGAACTAAGGCAGTCTTCGTATGTGCCCGATACCACAACACCCTTTAAGTCCGTGGAACAAACTGCGTTTTCTGTATGTATATTGCCTGCAAAGCCCAGAGTAGCTCCTGCAAAATCGGAGTTTTGGAAGCACTCGGGAGTATAGAATGTCATTTTCATGTGTATTCCTCACTTTACGGTCTGCGGATAAGAAGATTCAGAACAAGTGCTATAACTGTAAGCGCAAGAAGCATTACAAATGCACCTGTGTATCCGCCTGTGATTTCAAGAACCTTATTTGCCGCGGTAGCAACAAAAGAGCCTACCATAACGGTAAAGGTCATAAGAGCCATATTGTTTGAAAAATGCTTCATACCAAAGAACGAAGATGTAAATGCGGCTGTTATTGTGGGGCATGAACCATAGGATAAGCCTGTAAGGCACAAGCCGACAATACATAAGGGGAGTGAACCCATAGTTACCGAAACGAGGGTAACAAGTGCCGCACATATGGTAAGAATGTTTGCACAAATCATTGTCTTTCTTCTGCCTATAGCATCAAAAACAGCACCTGTAAGTATACGGCCTATACCATTGCAAACCGAGAGCACACCAACGAGCGATACGCTGAGTGCAGCCGATGAACCTACCGAAAGTGCAAGATCTTTTGCAAAGCTTATAACCGAGCTTCCTACTGCAGCAAGAAATGATATAGAAATAAACGCCATCCAGAATGAGGGACGGCAAAGCATCCTGACAGAGGTAAAGTCCTGCTTTTCGAAATTTTCCTGTACTGTGCCTTCCTTTGCTTTAGCTTCGGGAAGTGTTACCGAAGAATCGGGCTTTTTTATAAGAAGTCCCGACAAAGAGATAACAACAAAAAGTGCAACACCGAGAATTATGTATGTATTTCTCCAACCGACATCACTTTGGAAGAGGGCATCGGCTATATTGCCGAGTACAAGTGCCGAAGCACCGAAACCCATCATGAGTGAGCCCGAACACAAACCCTTTTTATCGGGAAACCATGCACTTACCGTAGCTATGACAACATTGTAAGCGATACCGATACCAAGACCTGCGATTACACCGTAGGTTATATAGAGCGTAGCCACCGACTTACCGCTTAAAAACGCGGTGAGTACAAAGCCGAGAGCCGAAAGAATACCCGAAAGCAAAAGTGCTATCTTGTGACCTAACCGTCTGGATATCTGCGCTCCGAGCAGACCTCCCACACAAAAGAAAGTCATTGCCAGAGTAAAATTGAGCGCAAGAGAAGAAGCCCCCCAATTAAATTCCGCATTTAAGGGAGACTTCAGAATTGACCAGGCATACATAACACCTGCGAAGAGCATAGCTACAACGCCTATTGCCATGTAGAACCATCGTATATTTAATTTTTTATCTGTTTTATTCATTGGTTAAACTCCTCACATAATAATATAAACTTATTATATTATAAATCCGACAAAAATGCAAGAATCCGCATGAGAAGTTATTCAAGAATATTTGTAGTTATAAAATCCACTCCGCACATAATAAGTTTTTCTGCTGTAGCCTTATCATCGCAGGTCCAGCAGTTTACCTTGATGCCATGGGAGTGCAAAAGCTCTGTATTTTCTTTGGTGAGCTTTTTGTATGATATATCAATATCGAGATTATGGGAAGAAAGCTTTTTTATAAGTTCATCTGAAACAGCTTCCTTGGTAAGGAATTGTACCTCATTTTTGGAAAGCAGACTTCTTATATTTACGCAGTTTTCCCAATCGAAGGAAATGAAGATTACATTTTTGATGTAGTCTTCATTTTTAATTTCTTTTATGAGGTTTTTGATATCCTTTATATCAAAATGGTTTTTTAATTCAAGCACGGCTACCTTGCCGTACTTCTTGCAAATCTTTATATATTCACTAAGAAGAGGAATCCTTATGTCACTACGGTCAAAGCTGCCGTCTGTATCGGGAAGAATGATATCCCTGATTTTGGAATAACGGCACTTCTCCACATTCGCCTTGTGCTTGCCGAGGGTAACTCGATCGGTGTCGTCATCGTGTATAACTACAAACTTGCCGTCTTTGGTAACATGTACATCGGTTTCTATGCCGTAGTAGCTCCTGTTTGCCGCGGCAATAAATGCAGGACAGGTATTCTCGCGTTCAATACCGCTGAGCCCTCTGTGTGCTATTACTTTGGTGTTTTTGGAATCTATTTTTACAGTATCCATAACCCACCCCGATTACTTTTTGTTATTAAATATATATGTTGCTACGGGAAGTATTATTGCAAGAGCTATTACAAGCCATGTAATAAAATTCATTGTTTACACCCCCCAAAAATCACTTTTTCCTGTAGATACGGCTATTGCTCCGCTTGCAAGTGCAGATTTAATCTCTTCTGCGGTTTCGATAAGTCCGCCTGCTACAACAGGTACATCGAGCTCATCTTTAAGCTTTTGGATTACCTTTGTAAGCGTGCCGGGCATTATCTCTATCATATCTGCCTTTGTACTCTTGGCTGTATCTATAGCAGTAGCTACCGACTTGGAATCAACAGCAAAAAATCGCTGTACGGCAGGGAGTTTTTGCTTTTTTGCGAGCTTTATTATACTGCTTCGGGTGCTTATGATACCGTCTGCACCCTGCTCCTTTATAAAGCGGATGCCGTATTCATCCTTGCCTATACCCTCTGCAAGATCAATATGTACAAAAATCCTCTTGCCCGATGTATGAACGGCATCAATCTGCCTTTTGATATCCTGAATATTGGGTGCAAGCATAAATATTGTATCGGTATTTGATTTTATGGCAGTCATAAGTTCCTTATCTGTACGCACTGCGGCGATTACTCTCCCTTTACTCATGTGTGCCTCCGTTAAAACATATTTTTTACAGCAATTATATCCGTTCCGAATACATCACTTATTATAACATCTCCTGCCTTTATTGGCAATAGCGGAGTGGCTTTGTTTATTATCCTCATTGCATCGAATATTTTGTCCTTGGGTATTGTACCCTTGGTTTTAACGGGCAAGATTTCACCGCCGACGCATCTTACTGTGGTTGTGATACTGCGCATGGGAGCTATACACTCGGTTTCGGCATACGCTTTACCTCGGGGACAGGTATTACCCTCCACGTTTATTACCTTGCCGTCGGAAATCTCTGCGGTAAGAGTGCATCCTATGGGACATACTATACACGTAAGCTCTCTTTTCATACCTGCTCCTCCAATACAAACTTAAGCTCTTTGGCATCTTTTAACATACTTTCTTTTAGTGTGATGCTCTCCATTTCGCCGGGGTTTACCTTTACTTTCTTTTTGGAAAATATCTTATTTTCGCCGTCATATACACAGATATTTACATTGCGATACACATCTGCCACTCTGAAATACACGGTAACATCGCTCACCTTGGTTATAACCTGCGGTACGGTGTAGCGTATTTTGCCATCGGCAGTTACGGGTATGCTTGTTTTGTCCTTGGATTTATTTCTGATATAATCTGCGGCACTTCTGCCTGCAATCTCAGCTTCCTCGGACACGAAATCCACAAGGTCGTGAACATGAAGAACATTACCGCAGGCAAATATACCCTCGCAGTTTGTCTGTCTGTCCTGATCCACAACGGCACCGCCTGTTATCCTGTCGAGGCTTATATCCGCGCCCTTGGAAAGCTCGTTTTCGGGGATTAATCCTACAGACAAAAGAAGTGTATCGCACTCAATAAATTCTTCTGTACCCGATATAGGCTTTCTGTCACTACCCACTTTGGCTATAGTAACGCCCTCGACTCTTTCTCTGCCGTGAATCTCAACTACCGTATGGCTTAGCTTAAGCGGGATATCGAAATCGTTTAAGCACTGCTCTATATTTCGGCTAAGTCCGCCCGAATATGGCATAAGCTCACATACAGCCTTTACCTTAGCACCCTCGAGAGTCATTCTTCTTGCCATTATAAGTCCGATATCGCCCGAGCCTAAAATTACAACGCTTTTTCCCGGCATATATCCTTCCATATTTACAAGCTTTTGCGCTGTACCTGCACTATATATACCTGCAGGTCTTGTACCTGCGATATTAAGAGCACCCTTGGACCTTTCACGGCAACCCATGGCAAGTATAATTGCCTTTGCCCTAATTGTAAAGATACCGTCCTCGCTGTTTGTTGCGGTAACGGTTTTGTCCTCCGAAACGCCAAGTACCATTGTATTGAGCTTAAAATTTATGCCAAGCTCCCTTACACGCTCCTCGTATCTCCATGCATATTCGGGTCCTGTAAGCTCCTCACCGAATTTATGAAGTCCGAAGCCGTTATGAATACATTGCTGAAGAATTCCGCCCAGCGAGCTGTCACGTTCTAATATGAGAATATCGCGTATGCCTGCCTCGTATGCCGCAACGGCAGCACTCATGCCTGCAGGGCCTCCGCCTATTATAAGTAAATCTGTCATGTTACATATCCTCCTTGGTTCTGCCTGTAATAAGAACCGAGTTTCCACCGCTTTTGGTTATCTCCTCGCACGGGATACCAAGCTCACGACTTAATAGCTTTATAATATACGGTGAGCAGAATCCGCCCTGACATCTGCCCATCTGCGCTCTTGTGCGACGCTTTACGCCATCGAGGTCACTCGGCTTGGGATTGGTGCGGATTGCCTCTAAGATTTCGCCCTCGGTTACTCCCTCGCATCTGCAAATTATCTTGCCGTATGAGCTATCGGTGCGGATAACTGCGTTCTTTTCTTCTATGGATGCTTCTCTGAAAGCGTGCATTGCCTTGCGGATGGGATTATAATTTTTGTTTTCCTTTAAATTAAATCCCTGCTCGGCTATAATATCTCTTACCATAAGAGCAATGGCAGGTGATGCGGAAAGTCCGGGAGATTCTATACCTGCAACATTTATAAAGCCATGCACAGGGGAATTTATTATAAAGTCGTCTGTGCTTCCTACAGCACGCAAACCGCAAAAAGATGTAATTGTTTTGTTGTAGGGTACACCTGAAATGTTCTCGTTTGCCTCTTTTATAATCTTTGCAAATCCGTTGGCGGTGGTGCTTGTATCGTTCTTATCCTCTATATCCTCGGAGGTAGGACCTGTAAGGAGATTGCCGTCTACGGTGGGGGTTACGAGGATTCCCTTACCCATTTTGGAGGGTGTGCGGAATATGGTGTGTTCTGCAAGTTTTCCGCACTCCTTGTCGAGGAGGATATATTCACCTCTTCGAGGATTTATAGCAAACGAATTGTCGCCTACCATCTGCGCTATGGTATCTGCATACACACCCGCAGCGTTAATAACGATTTTGGCTTTTATGCTCTCCTTGTCCGAGAAAATTTCGTACCCACCGTCAACTTGCTCTATTGCAGTTACTAAAAAATTAGTTTTAAGCTCTGCTCCGTTATCCATGGCATTGCCGACAGAAGCTACGGTAAGCTCATACGGACACACTATTGCACCTGTGGGTGCGTGAAGTGCACAGACTACATTATCCGAAATATTGGGTTCGAGCTCTCTGAGCTTATCTTTTTCTATTATTTCAAGTCCCTCTACCCCATTTAGTCTGCCACGATTAAGAAGAACTTCGAGTGTTTTTCTTTCTTCATCGTTAAATGCGATTACGAGCGAACCATTGTTTTTGTATTTAACGCCAAGCTCCTGTGCTGCCTTTTTCATCATTTTTGAGCCTTGTACATTGAGCTTTGCCTTGAGACTTCCCTCTTTGGCATCGAAACCGGCATGAACTATGGCGGAATTTGCCTTGGTAGCTCCCATGGCTACATCGTTTTCCTTTTCCAATATACAAATCTTCATATCATATGCCGAGAGAGCTCTTGCAATCATGCCCCCTACGACACCTGCGCCTATTATAGCTACATCATACATAATATTTACCTCCAAAAAACACAAAAAGACGCACCAAAATAAACCATATGGTTTATTTTGATACGTCTCCAAATCTCTGTATCAATGCTGAAATCAGCAAAAATATATTTAGATTATAGGTGTTACAATTTCTACATCCTGATATACAGGAAGACCTGTACCTGCAGGAATGAGCTTACCTATGATTACGTTTTCCTTAAGACCTACGAGAGGATCCTTCTTACCCTTTATGGCAGCATCTGTAAGAACTCTTGTTGTTTCCTGGAAGGATGCTGCAGAGAGGAACGAATCTGTAGCAAGAGCTGTCTTGGTGATACCAAGGAGTACGGGATCGCACTCGGGCTCTCTTCTACCATCGGCAACTGCCTTACGGCGCTCTGCCTCAAACTCTGCTCTGTCTATTAAGGAACCGATGAGAAGGTCGGTTTCGCCGGGTTCGGTAACCTTAACCTTTCTTATCATCTGTCTTACGATAACTTCTATATGCTTATCGTTGATATCGATACCCTGGAGTCTGTACACTCTCTGTACTTCCTGGATAAGGTAATCTGTAACAGCCTTTATGCCGTCTCCACCCATAACACGGAGTAAATCCTGAGGATAGATAGAACCTTCGGTAAGTTCCTGTGCAAGAGCTACCTTGTCGCCATCTGCAACCTTGAGTCTGGAACCGTAAGGAATGAGGTAGTTGTGAGTGATACCGTCTTCTGTAGTGATGACAGCTTCTCTCTTCTTCTGTGTTTCCTCAATCTTAACTGTACCTGCTTCTTCTGCGATGATAGCAACACCCTTAGGTCTTCTTGCTTCGAAGAGTTCTTCAACTCTGGGAAGACCCTGAGTGATATCGTCGCCGGCAACACCGCCCGCATGGAAGGTTCTCATTGTAAGCTGTGTACCGGGCTCACCGATGGACTGAGCAGCTATGATACCAACTGCTTCACCGGCGTCAACTATTTCACCGGAGGAAAGGTTGGAACCGTAACACTTAGCACAAATACCAATTCTGGATTCACATGTAAGGATGCTTCTTATCTTAGCTTCGGTTACGCCTGCATCTGCAACCATAGTTGCGATAGCTTCGGTCATAAGAGAGTTTGCACTTACGAGCACTTCGCCTGTTTCGGGGTGAAGGATATCTTCGAGTGCGGTTCTGCCTATGAGTCTGTCTCTGAAGCTTTCGATTACTTCTTCGCCTATGGCAATCTTCTTAACGAGGATACCCTCGGAAGTGCCACAGTCGTCCTCGCGGATGATAACATCCTGAGATACGTCAACAAGTCTTCTTGTAAGGTAACCGGAGTCAGCTGTTCTAAGAGCTGTATCGGTAAGACCCTTACGAGCACCGTGTGTAGAAATGTAGTATTCCAAAACGTTAAGACCTTCTCGGAAGTTAGCCTTAATCGGAATTTCAATAGCATTACCTGTAGTATCCGCCATAAGACCACGCATACCGCAGAGCTGTTTGATCTGGTCCTTACTACCACGGGCACCGGAAGTTGCCATCATGTAGATGGGGTTGTACTGATCGAGGTTTTCCATAAGTGCATCGGAAATATCGTCAACAGCCTTGTTCCATGTTTCGATAACCTTTTCGTATCTTTCTTCGTCGGTAATAAGACCTCTCTTGTACTGCTTTGTAAGCTTATCAACAGCTTTCTGAGCATCTTCGAGTCTTTCGTACTTGGATCCCGGTATGTTCATATCGAATACGCTGATTGTGAGTGCACCCTTTGTAGAGAACTTGTATCCGAGAGCTTTTATAGCATCGAGAACTGTTACGGAATCTGTAGTACCGTGTGTTCTTATGCACTTGTCAAGTATCTTACCAAGGCCCTTCTTATCGGCAGTAAATTCCATGCCAACTTCGAGCTTAAGAAGCTTCTGAGCCTTTTCTTCGTAGGTGTCTGTAGGAAGGATTGTTCTGTCTACAAGACCGATATCCTGAGGTACTTCACCGTTGAATATAATCTTACCTGCAGTAGCATCTATAATGCCCTCGTAGGTAACGCCGTCTACTGTAATGGACTTGTATACCTTTATGGGAGCATGGAGCTGAAGCTCGCCTGCATTGTAAGCCATGAGAACTTCGTCATTGTCCTTATAGTACTTACCTTCGCCCTTTTCACCGGGGAAGCAACCTTCTTCGGTAAACTGAGCAGGCTTCTTACCTGCTTCTTCGAGCTCGGCATTTATCTGCTTTAAGGACTTGCCTCTTGTTATAGCTTTCTTATTGTTCTTATTGAATTCCTGATTACTTAAGTAGCAAACTATATCGCCCACTTCAAAGCCGGAATCACCGGGATCGGTAATCTTAACTTCCTTGGGCTTGTTGATTGTAAGATAGTAACTACCAAGTACCATATCCTGTGTAGGAACGGTTACAGGCTTACCATCCTGAGGCTTTAAGAGGTTGTTTGCAGAGAGCATAAGGAATCTTGCTTCTGCCTGTGCCTCGGGAGAAAGAGGTACGTGAACAGCCATCTGGTCACCGTCGAAGTCGGCGTTGAACGCTGTACATACGAGCGGATGAAGCTTAAGAGCTCTACCTTCTACAAGGATAGGCTCGAACGCCTGAATACCGAGTCTGTGAAGTGTAGGAGCACGGTTAAGAAGAACGGGATGCTCTTTGATAACATCTTCTAATATATCCCAAACTTCGGGTTTAACTCTTTCTACCATACGCTTTGCGCTCTTGATGTTGTGGCAAAGACCGTCGGACACGAGCTTCTTCATTACGAAGGGCTTAAAGAGTTCGAGTGCCATTTCCTTAGGAAGACCGCACTGATAAATCTTGAGCTCAGGTCCTACAACGATAACAGAACGTCCGGAGTAGTCAACACGCTTACCGAGGAGGTTCTGACGGAAACGACCCTGCTTACCCTTTAACATATCGGAAAGTGACTTAAGAGGTCTGTTTCCGGGGCCTGTAACGGGTCTGCCGCGTCTGCCGTTGTCTATGAGAGCATCTACAGCTTCCTGAAGCATTCTCTTTTCATTGCGGACAATGATATCGGGAGCTTCGAGCTCTAAAAGTCTTTTTAATCTGTTATTTCTGTTTATAACTCTTCTGTAGAGGTCGTTTAAGTCGGAAGTGGCAAATCTGCCACCGTCGAGCTGTACCATAGGACGAATTTCGGGAGGAATAACGGGTACTACATCCATTATCATCCATTCGGGGCGGTTGCCGGAGAGTCTGAAGGATTCTACAACTTCGAGTCTCTTTGCAATTCTTGCCTTCTTCTGACCCTGTGCATCCTCAAGCTCTGCCTTGAGTTCTGCAGAGAGTGCTTCTAAATCTATTGCAGTAAGAAGCTCTTTTATAGCTTCTGCGCCGATGCCTGCCTTGAAGCCTTCTACACCGTACTTTTCTACTGCTTCTCTGTATTCATTTTCAGAGAGTATCTGCTTTTCCTCGAGGTTTGTTCTGCCTGCATCTATTACAATGTAGGATGCAAAGTAGAGTACCTTTTCGAGTATTCTGGGGCTTATATCGAGTATAAGACCCATACGGCTGGGGATACCCTTGAAGTACCAGATGTGAGATACGGGAGCTGCGAGTTCAATATGACCCATACGCTCTCTTCTTACCTTGGCACGAGTAACTTCAACACCGCACTTATCGCAGACGATACCCTTGTAACGGATTCTCTTGTACTTACCGCAGAAGCACTCCCAGTCCTTTGTAGGTCCGAAAATTCTTTCGCAGAAAAGACCGTCACGTTCGGGTTTTAAAGTTCTGTAGTTAATGGTTTCGGGTTTTTTAACCTCACCATGGGACCATTCTCTTATCTTTTCGGGAGAAGCCAAACCGATTTTGATGGCACTAAAGCTCTTTTCTTCAACAATCATGTTTTCTGACATAGCTAATCTCCTTTCTTAGTTATCCGCATTTAATTCGTCGATGCTGCTGTCGATATCGTCGAGGTCTATGGAGATATCTTCCATATCAAGTTCGAGCATCTCTGTTTCGGGAATGTCCTGAATATCATCAAGATCTTCATGGAAATCGTCTTCATCGTCGCCGCCGAGGCTCTTCATGAAGCTTGCGAAAAGGTCATCCTCGTCCTCTTCCTCTTCTTCGGGTTCGGGCTCATCCATGGGCTCTGCCATTTCGTAGAAGTCGTCACCGCGGTCAAAGTTGAACTTGAATCCATCGTCATCGAGAGATTCTTTGAGGATAATTTCTTCATCGTTTTCGTCAAGTACCTTAACATCAAGACCAAGGGACTGGAGTTCCTTGATAAGAACCTTGAAGGATTCGGGAACGCCCGGCTTGGGTATTGTTTCGCCCTTAACGATGCTTTCGTAGGTCTTAACACGGCCCACAACATCATCGGACTTAACTGTAAGGATTTCCTGAAGTGTATATGCTGCACCGTAAGCTTCGAGTGCCCAAACTTCCATTTCACCGAATCTCTGACCACCAAACTGAGCTTTAC
>JAZLCB010000120.1:0-3130 GCA_045614005.1 Clostridia bacterium | reverse complement strand
CAATTATATTTTGCGTTGCCAGGTGTGTTCGGATACAAACTTCATAGATGCCAGAAAAATGGTGACCGAGTATATCCAAAAACTTCCGGAAGGATTTAAATTGCTGTACCTGGCAAACGATTTTGATTACGATGTAAAATCGGAATATCCAAAATACATTGACGGAATACTCTATATGCCTTCCAAGGCTTACAAAAATCCAATTCTTGCTTTTGATGCAGGGGTGGTTTTTGAAAACGGAGGTGTCGCATAATGTATATTGCAGAAATCAGCGACGGTAAACAGATAATTAATAATATCAATGATTTACAATTTGATAAAAAGTATAATGTGGTTGTAGCAGGTCTTGGTAGTTCCGGTGCATTGGCTGCATTGTATGCTGCTGAAAACGGACTTTCTGTATTAGGTGCAGAGAGCTTTAAATGTATTGGGGGAACCCATACCATTGGAGGTGTATTCGTTCCTTATTATGGATGTCCCGGAGGGCGTTTTTTGGAAACAAATGAAAAGGCGGCATCTTTTTTTGATAAGTATACTTGCACCGAAACTGAAGCATGGAAATTAGTTGTTGAAAACGAAATGCTTAAAGCAGGTGTTGATATTGAATATGAATCAACAGTTTGCGGTGTGTATAAAGAAGAAGATACTGTTATTGGCGTAAAGCTATTTACAAAATACGGATTTAAAAATATAAAATGTGATGTGTTATTTGATTGTACCGGAGATGCAATTGTAGCACATATGGCTGGATGCTTGAGTGAGTATGGGAGAAAAGACGATGAACAGACACAACCATACAGTATGGTATCTTTTGGTTACGATGGTACACGATACAGATTTACAAATGTAGATTTTGGACGCGTAGACCAAAGAAATGACCGTGAACTTTCGGATGCTTATATTTTTTCCAGAGCATATGAAATGCCCGAGGAACGAAAAAATTTAAGCTTTGTGTCACATATGCCTTTAATTGGCATACGTGAAGGCAGACGTATTATTTCAGAAGAACAAATCACTTTGAATAATTTGTTTATGAACAAATTTACTGAAACACCCGTCTGTTATTCTTATGCGGATTTAGATAAACATGGATGGGATGTGGCTTTTGATGGTGAGGCTCTTGGAGATTGGGCAATAGGGGCAAATATTGGTTCCTACAATCTTACAATTCCAATATCATATAAGACAATTATACCAAAGGGTGTAAGCGGTATTTTAGTGCCATGCCGAGGCTTGGGAGTAGACCGGGATATTTCGACCGCGGTACGAATGTTGACTGATATGAAAAAGCTGGCTGAAATAAGCGCGGATATGGCATATCTTGCAATAAAAAACAAATGTGCCCTTAAAGATATTTCTTATGATGATTTAAAGGAAATGCTTTTGAAAAGCGGATGTCTGAATTACGAACACAACAGAGGTGTTTGTATAGATGGAATAAGGGACAAGGAGGGTAAATTATTACCGTGGGTAAAGGTGAATTTTGTTAATGAACCGCAATTGCTGAAGGATAAACTTGCAACAGACAAGCCCGGACAGGCAATATGGTCAGCAAAACTTATGGGTGCTAAAGCTGCTCCGGTATTAAAAGAATTACTCTCATCTGATGAAGAAAACACAAGGAAGCACGCAGCATTTGCTTTGGCAAGTATTGGATGTGAAGAATGCAAATCTACCCTTCGGCAAATGGTAGAGGAAAGAGACAATGTGATGCTCCGGGATTGCCATAGAAACAATTTCCGGGGATGCATGGCAATTTATTGGTTGGGCAGGCTTGCGGATAAGGAAATTGCAGATTCTTTGATTCAGATAATTACCGACAAAGATGAAGTTTTGCGCCCTGTATACAACAGCGGACTTTTAACCACAAGATATAAGATTTCAGATTTCAACGGAATTTATTTTCAGTTTATATCAAACTCGGTTGCGGCACTTGTGCGTATTGGAGATAAACATAAAGGGCTGAGAAATAAAATAGCAAAAGCATTTGAAAGTGCTTTTGCTGATGACAGTTATTATGAAAGAATCACAACGCGCCCTCGGAAAAGCAGCGAGGGAAATCTGGCGGTAACTATTAAAAATATAGCATTTAATGCAGTAAACAGATGGAACGATTAAGATTATACTCTTTCCCCAAATGGTTCGTTAATCTGATAAAAAATAATTTGTTGTCCACCATTGACAACACTTGTGAGCGGAAGCCCCATCTTGCAAAACGGCAAAATCATAGGTGCGGTTACCCATGTACTTGTAAATGACCCTACACGTGGGTATGGAATATTCATCGAGAATATGCTGAAGGAAGCAGGCTAAAAAAGCTCGGTTATTTCATAACCGAGCTTTTTCAAACATTTTAAATTCTTTAGCAGTAACGCCAACTTCTTTTTTAAATTGGCGCGTAAAATGTTCCACATTTTTATAACCACACATTTCTGCAATTTCGTAAATTTTATTATTGCTATATAGTAAAAGCTTTTTAGCAAGGCTTATTCTCGCGCAAATTAAATCTTTTTGAAAGGTAGTCTTAAAAAACTGTTTATATAAGCTTTGAAAATAAAATTTGCTTAGAAACAGTTTATTTGCCGCATACTCAATTGACCAATCGAAAGACGGATTTTTATAAATATCCTCTCGCATATGATAAAAAGCTGTATATTGATTATGTCGCCTGTTATCATAGACTATCTCCTGGCATGCCTTATATAAAAAAGCAAGTCCGAGCGATGATAAAATTTCTTCTGCATTATTTGACGGAAGGTACTTCTCTTGCTCTATCAAAGCTATGACATTTGTTATATATTTCGGATTGATATGAAACATTGGCTTTCCCAACGGAATATTAGAAAAAACGTTTTTTTCAATTTCATTGTTTAAATCAAAAAATACATAATCGTGATTAAATTCTTCTTTACCACAGCCGTAATAGCTTTGAAACTGATTTTTATCATAAAAAATTCCCGTTCCCGCTTGCACCGGGATATATTCACCGTCTACATAAAGCATAGTTTTTGAGCGAAAATGAACATAGAGGTAATATCCTCTACCATTTGGGAAATGAACGCTGAAATCACTCTCTCCAACAGAACCCGAAGCAGCTGATATCACTTTCATGACAGCACCTCCATAAATA
>JAZLCB010000119.1:0-11878 GCA_045614005.1 Clostridia bacterium | reverse complement strand
ATTCTTTATATTTCTGACAGTTGCGGCACGCGTTCCGTTGTTTACAAGTAAATTGATTATTACCCAAGTGCGGTACTCGGCAAAGGCACAAGTACGCACATTTGGCTTTTTGAGCAAAATTTCAAGCTCCTTGTCTGAATATGTTTCCTTTACTGTTTCAACTGTTTTATACCTTTTCATTTTTAAATCGGTAATTTCTTTATCGTTACACCAAGATAAAAACGTTTTCATCACTCTTGCATAACTGCTTATTGAATTTGCAGACAAATTTTTCTCTCTCATAGATGATATTAAAAATTCCAAATGGTTTCCGTTCAATTCATCAATTGACATTTCAACGTCTATTATTTTGCCTATTGCCTTAAAATGTTGTTTATATGTGTATAGAGTTTTATCACTCAATCCACTTGCCCTTTTGGATATCAAAAAATATTCAAAAGTTTCCGCAACACTTTCACTCGAATTCATTTTAATTTTTGCCATTTTTCTGCACTCCTGATTCCTTGAATTTTTGCAAAAAATCAGGCGTTCAGGTTAGAAATAGAAAAACCGTGTGTTTCCTTTGAAACACACGGTTTTTCTATGTTTGGCGCGCCGCAGAGAATTCGAATCCCTGACCTTCTGATCCGTAGTCAGACGCTCTATCCAGCTGAGCTAGCGGCGCAAATCTTAACAACGACAATTATTATATCATAGGTATTTATAAAAGTCAAGATTTATTAAGAAATTTTATTGGTTAAAAATTCAGAAAGAAGAGTTATAGCCTCATGCTGTTGTAATCCTGCAGATGTAAAGGAAAACCACGCATCTCCGATAATAAAGCGTGCAGAAACAACGCCATTGGATTCTCTGATGTAAACCTTGTGATTTGCTATGATTTGCAAGTCTCCCACAGCGATTTGAGGAGGGTTAACTTTACCCAGTGTAAGTGTAGCAGCAATTTCCGGATATAATTGCGAAGAGAAAGTAAAACTCACAGAATCGTCAATTATATCACCGGTATATTCATCCTTTGTAACAATATATGAATCCGGAAAAAAGAGCGACACATCTTTAGAAAATAAGATATCATTGTTTTTTATCGACAATCCGATATAACCAAAATACTCTTTATACGAAAGAAATTCTACATTTTTTTCGGTTTCTTCCGATGCAACGCTATACGCCGCGCCCCCACTACCAGCTCCTCCACCGGACTTGAAAACTCCTCCGGAATAAGCTTGAGAAGGTGGTGTTAAATCCAAATCATCGACACTTTCTTCTAATGGCGCTTCTTCAACATATTCTTTATATATAGGCTGTGTTTCTCTCAAGACAGGAGCACTCACAGTATCATTTTCGCTGTTTTCTCGAATAATTTCTGTTTCTTCAGAAAATTCGTTAATAACCTTGGGTTTTGCAGCAATATCCTCTTTTTCCGAAGTTTTGAAAGTGGCCGTTCCTTGTTTGTCACCGATCTGCTGTGTAGTTGTATCGTTTTTCAATACAATTTTATTCGGTTTTACATCGTTCGATGTAGGAGAATTCAAGAAAACAACCGCAAAGAGGATAACTACGACTGCAAGCGAAGTCGCGACCCTTGGAAAATATCCATACCACGATTTCTTGTTGTTATTTTCCAGCAAAGTGTTTAATATTTCTTTATTTGCAGAAATTCTACTATTTGCCGATTTATAGACATCTTTAAATTTCAAAATCGTACTCTCCTTTCAGCATTTCTCTAAGCATTTCTCTTCCTCTGTGTAATTGAGATTTTACCGTAGATTCCTTGGTGTTAAGGTAACTTGATATCTCTTTGACAGATAAATCCTCATAATAAAATAAGTGTATAACCGTTCGGTACTTACGCGGAAGACGGGCAACTACTGTATACACCTCTTCTTCCTCAGGCATTTCGAAAGTTATGTCTTCGGTAAGAGGAACTGTCTTTTTGTGCCACGAGCTCAAGAATATGCTTTTGCTGCAATTTATGGTAACACGAATAAGCCATGCTTTGATATGCTCATCACTTTCAAACACTTTATCGGTTTTTATGTATCTGAGAAAAACTTCCTGCAACACATCTTCAGCGCGTTGAACATCTTGCGTCTGCGACAAAGCAAGACGATATACGGTATCAAAATATTTTTCTGTAATATAATGCTTGTATTCTGTAGTATTAATGTCTTTGTACACAAAATGTCCCTCCTTTACTAATACTCGCTATTACCATAAAAGGTTGCACGATTTTTTTAAAAAAACGGCGGATAAAAAATCCGCCGTTTTTTATATTTCCATAATTACAGGTAAAACCATTGGTTTACGCTTTGTTTCTACATAAAGTCGCTCAGAAACTTTGGATCTTATATTTGTCTTTATTGTTGTCCAGTCTCTTATTTTATTCTTTTCACAATTTTCAAGGCATGATTTTGCAATATTTCGAACTTCTTCCATAAGGATTTCAGATTCTCTTACATAAACAAAGCCTCTGGATATAACATCAGGCCCTGCAAGAACACATCCGTTTGCAGAATCAATAGATACAACAACTATTATAATACCGTCTTCGGCAAGGTGTTTTCTGTCTCTCAAAACAATATTGCCGACATCACCTACACCGAGTCCATCTACAAATACACGGCCTGCCTGTACGGTTTCGGTTGCTTTGGCAGAATTATTAGTAATTTCCAGAACCTTTCCGTTTTCAAGCAAGAAGACGTTTTCAGGATCAATCCCCATAAGATAAGCAAGTTCCGCATGCTTATTGAGATGTGTAAACTCACCATGTACAGGTATAAAATACTTAGGCTTTGTCAACGCAATTATAATTTTGAGTTCTTCCTGACAAGCATGACCCGAAACATGAACATTTGCATCTTTTTCGTGTATAACCTGCGCTCCTTTTTTGGACAACTCATTTACGACATTTGCAACAAGTTTCTCATTTCCGGGTATCGGATTGGCTGAAACGATTACAAGGTCGCCGGGAGTAATATCTACTTTTCTGTGCTCATTGTATGCCATACGGTAAAGAGCACTCATGGGTTCTCCCTGACTTCCGGTAGTTATAATAACCAATTGATTGGGCGGATATTTATTAATATCATCAATATCTATAAGAATGTTATTATAAAGCTTTAAATACCCGAGTGTAGAAGCAACTTCTATAAGATTTAACATACTTCTGCCCGAAACCGCCACCTTGCGCTTATTTTCGTGTGCAGCATTAATAATCTGCTGTATACGATGAACATTTGAAGCAAAAGTAGCAACAATTATTCTGCATTTTGTGTTTCTGAATACAGTATCAAAAGTATGTCCAACCAATTTTTCAGACATTGTAAAACCGGGGCGACCTGCGTTAGTACTATCGCTCATAAGAGCAAGAACTCCGCGTTTTCCGAGTTCACCCAATCTGGTTAAATCTATCATCTCGCCATCAATCGGTGTTGAATCAATCTTAAAGTCACCTGTATGAACAATGACACCGAGCGGGGTGTGTATTGCAAGAGCAACTGCATCGGCGATGGAGTGATTTGAACGAATTATTTCCAAACCAAACACGCCGATTTTCACAAAGTCACCGGGATGAACAATATTGAGGTTGTTGCCCGCAATCAAATTGTGTTCTTTGAGTTTGTTCTGTACTAATCCCAAAGTAAGATTAGTGCCGTACACAGGAACATTGATTTCTTTTAAAAGATAAGGCAAACCGCCTATATGGTCCTCGTGACCATGTGTAAGGACGACAGCTCGCACTTTTTCGCTGTTTTTAATAATATAAGAAAAATCCGGTATTACTACATCAATACCCAAAAGTTCTTCATCCGGAAAAGCCATACCGCAATCTATAAGTATAATATCATTTCCGTATTCAATGGCGGTTATATTTTTTCCGATCTCATCCAAACCGCCGAGGGGTATAATTCTCAATTTAGATTTTTTTGCCACAATTTACCTCCATTTAACTAAAAGTTTTTGTATATCAAAAAATGTTATAGAAATCATAAGGATAATCAAAAGCACAAAACCAATCAGATGGAACATTCCTTCTTTTTCCTTCTCTATTGGTTTTCTGCGAATAAGTTCAATAATTATAAAAAGGATTCTACCGCCATCTAAAGCCGGTAAAGGTAAAAGATTTACCACGCCGAGATTTATGCTTATAAGCGCAGCAAGGCTAAGTACATTAAGAAGTGCCGCAAGTAAACTCACGCTCATTCCCGCTTTGGCAGCGCTTCCAATTTCGTTAACGATGCCTACAGGGCCGCTGAAATTAGAAAAAGACACTTCACCTGTAAAAAGATCCTTAAAGGTGTCAAGAACTACTTTAATAACAAAACCGCTTTGCCTGTATGAAGAAGAAATTACATTGCTGAAAACAGGTTTTTCTACCAAAGGCATAAAACCCATTATCTTCGCTTTTGAGCTCTCATCATATCTGGGCACAATAGTTTTTTCAAATATTTTTCCGTCGCGTCTGAATGTAACAACCAAAGAATCAGATTCGTTCTTTGACATGAAATATTGTATATCATTGTAGGAGTGTATATCAGAAGATTTACCGTTTGAGGACTCAATACATATTATTTCATCTCCGGCCAATATGCCTGCATCCTCAAAAGCACTTCCTTCTACAACTTTGCCAACTTTATTGGTTGTTATACCCTCTGAGCACGAAAAAATCAATACAAAGATCAAAAAACCAAGTACAAAATTCATAAAAGCTCCTGCAAAAAGTACACAAAGTCTTTGCCAGGGCTTTTTGTTGCAAAATGCATTCGCATCGTCAGAAGCTTCGTCCTCACCCTCCAATTTAACATAGCCGCCGATAGGCAGAAGTCGAAGCGAGTAATCAGTTTTTTTACCATGGTGGGTAAAAAGTTTTGGACCCATGCCAATAGAAAATTCATGAACGGTCATGCCCGTAAGCTTGCTTACAGCAAAATGACCAAACTCATGAACAGCAATTATTAAACAAAAAACAAAAATTGTATATACTGCTGTCAGCATGTAAGTTTCCTTTCTACAATACTTTCGGTTTTAATTCTTGCTTCACAATCGGTTTTAAGGACTGTTTCTAAGGTTGCATGCTCATTTTTAAATTCTGACATACATTCTTCCACAACTTCACCGATTTCGCAAAAGCCTATTTTATTATTCAAAAATGCCGCTACAGCAATTTCATTGGATGCGTTAAGCACTGTGGGCATTACACCGCCTTGCTTGGCAGATTCTATTGCAAGTCTTAGACAAATAAATGTATCTGTATCTGCAGGCTCAAAAGTCAATGTACGAACATCAAAAAGATTAAGTCTGTTATCCAGCCTGTTGTATCTTTTGGGATAATTAATTGCGTACTGTATAGGTAATTTCATATTTGGTATGCCCATTTGAGCAATTACCGAACCGTCGCAAAATTCAACCATAGAATGTACTATACTCTGTCTGTGAACATAGACCTCTATATCGGAAATATCAACACCAAAGAGCCACTTTGCCTCTATAACTTCAAGACCTTTATTCATAAGTGTTGCAGAATCAATTGTAATTTTTGCGCCCATATTCCAATTAGGATGCTTTAATGCATCAGAAGCCTTAACAGCGCGGAGGTCTTCGTATGTTTTGCCAAAAAACGGACCACCCGAACATGTAATAAGCAGTTTGGCTATTTCGCTGTTATCGCCCGATTTCAACGATTGAAAAATAGCGCTATGTTCACTGTCAACGGGTATTATATCAACTCCATGTTTTTCTGCAAGAGGCATAATAAATTCTCCGCCTGTAACAAGTGTTTCCTTGTTTGCAAGAAGAATTTGCTTTTTGCTTTTTATGGCATCAACTGTGCTTTTGAGACCAACACTGCCAACAACAGCCGTAAGAACCTTATCGGCATCAGGATGTGTTGAGATTTCAGAAAGAGATTCCTCTCCCGCCAATACCCTGATATTTGTATCAGACAAAAGAAGTTTTAACTCCGAGTATTTGTCTTTATTGCATATACAAACAACATCGGGTCTGTATTTTCGCGCCTGTTCTGACAGGAGTTCAACATTTGAATTAGCCGAAAGAGCAACAACATTAATGTCGTTCTGACTATCGACAACCTCGAGGGATTGTCTGCCTATAGAACCGGTAGAGCCAAGTAAAGCAAGATTTTTCATAATATATCCTCTATTTTATGCAACAACGGGAAAAATAACCACAAAATAATATACTATAGGTGCAACAAAAAGAACGGAATCAAATCTGTCAAGAATACCGCCGTGACCGGGAAGTAAATTACTGTAATCCTTAAGATCATATTCACGTTTTATGCTCGAAGCTGCCAAATCTCCGAATTGAGAAACAGCACCTGCTACAAGCGCAAGAAGTATAACAGCAAAATAATTGATCTGTAAATCAAATGCTGTTGAACATATGATTGCAAAGATAAGATTAAAAATCAAAGAACCTGCCAATCCGCCAATAGCACCCTCAACTGTTTTCTTTGGGCTTATTGAAGGAATAAGTTTGTTACGTCCGAATTTTAAGCCTACTGCATATGCAAGGGTGTCGGAAAGCCATGCAGTAACAAAGATAAACCACATGATATACTCGCCATACTCCAATTTGCGTACAAGAATTACATGAGCAAAGAATACACTTACATAAATGAACTCAAATGCCATAGTGCAAATTGAAGAGAAATCGCAACTTTCTTGATTAAACATCATATAGGCAAACAAAAGCACAATATAGATAAATACAAATGCCGCAACTGTAGTACTTGCCTTGGGTAAAAAGCCAAGTACTATATACATAACTAAAGTATACGCATATGAAAACAAGCAAAGCTTATTCTGCTTTTTTAAAACACCTGTTGCATTGTATATTTCGCTAAGACCAATTACAGCCATTATACCAACAACCAAAGATATTATGCGCACATCTGCCAAAAGTACTGCTATCATAAACACAGCACCAATAGCACCTACAATTAATCGTTGTTTGAGCATATCAAACCCCTCCGTATCTTCTGTTTCTTTTTTGAAAATCAGAAATAGCCTTTAAAAAATCTTCTTTTGTGAAATCGGGCCAATTAATATCCGAGAACCAAAACTCACTATAGGCACTCTGCCATATAAGAAAATTACTGAGTCGAAGTTCACCACTTGGGCGAATTATCAAATCCGGATCAGGCATGTAGCTTGTATAGAGGTTATCGTTTATATCTTCTTCGGTTATGTCTTCGGGACTAATTTCCCCGTTTTTAACTTTATTAGCCAAAGTTTTTACTGAATTCAAAATATCCTCGCGTCCGCCATAATTTACGGCAATGTTCATGGTTATTTTGCTATTATGTTTTGTTGCTTCTTCTACGATTCTGATTTTTTCTAAAATTTCTTCTGAAAGACCTTCACGCTTACCGATGATACGAATCCTGATGTCCTCACCACCGAGAAGGCGCTTGTAATCATCAAGATACATTATCATAAGTTTCATGAGCGACTCAACTTCTTTTGAAGGTCTCTTCCAGTTTTCGGTAGAAAAAGCGTAGTAAGTTATATAGCTTATACCAATGTCGCCGGCAAAACGAGTAATTTTTTCAAGAACTTTAGCACCCTCACGATGGCCAAATCTTCTGGGTAATCCCCTCTTCTTTGCCCATCTGCCGTTGCCATCCATTATTATACCAATATGCTTTGGTAAATTGTCGTAGTCAACAACATTATCAGAAATTTTTTTGTTTTTAAAAAACATAACCTCACCCAATTAAACCTTATATCGCACAATTTCCAAGCATCGCAGATGCAATGCTTGGAAAATTCAATCAGACTTCAAGTATTTCTTTTTCTTTTGCAGCTATGATACTATCTATATCTTTAATATAGGTATCGGTGAGCTTCTGTACATCTTTTTCGATGTTCTTAACATCATCTTCAGTAATTTCACCATTCTTCTTCTGCGCTTTTGCATCTTCCATTGCATCGCGTCTTATCGAACGAATAGCAACCTTTGAATCTTCACCTGTTTTGCGGATTCCTTTTACAAGTTCTTTTCTTCTTTCTTCAGTAAGAGGTGGGAAATTAAGTCTTATTGCTTTACCATCGTTGTTAGGTGTAATACCTATATCGGACTTCAGAATTGCTTTTTCTATATCGCCGAGTATAGATGCATCCCAAGGCTGTACAAGAATGCTTCTTGCATCGGGAATGCTCACATTGGCTATAGTGGTAAGCGGAGAAGCCGCACCATAATAATCAACAGTTACCTTATCAAGGATTGCAGGGTTAGCTCTGCCTGCTCTTACTGTCTTCATTTCGGATTCAAGCACCGAAATTGTCTTTTTCATTTTGTCTTCAAAAAAGTTAAGAGTATTTGCCATAAAAAAATTCCTCCTGTATATTGTTGTAAGATTAATTTGAAACATAAGTTCCGATTACTTCGCCCTTTAATACCTTGATGATGTTATCGGGCTCATCAAGACCAAATACGCGAATCGGAATGTTATTATCCATACAAAGTGTAGTTGCAGTAGAATCCATAACACCAAGTCGTCTGTTAAGAACCTCTTTGAAAGTAAGTTCATCAAACTTAACAGCATCGGGGTTGACGTTGGGGTCACTATCGTAAACTGCGTCTACTTTCTTCGCCAAAAGAATAATGTCAGCATCAATTTCTGCAGCACGGAGCGCAGCTGTGGTATCTGTTGAGAAGAACGGATTTCCTGTACCGCATCCGAAAATAACTATTCTTCCCTTTTCAAGATGGCGAGCCGCCTTACCTCTGATATAAGGTTCGGCAATCTGACGCATTTCTATTGCGGTCTGAACTCTTGTAGGAACACCGCGCTGTTCTAAAGCATCCTGAAGTGCAAGCGAGTTTATTACAGTTGCAAGCATACCCATATGGTCGGCTCTTGTCCTATCCATCTGAGTTCCGCTTCTGCCTCTCCAGAAATTACCTCCGCCAACAACAATTGCAATCTCAACGCCAAGTTCAAGTGCTTCTTTGATTTTGTCGGTAATTCTGCCGATAGTTTCCTCGCAAAGACCAAAATGTTTGTCTCCCGCCAATGCTTCGCCACTAAGTTTTAAAAGAACTCTTTTATATTTTGGCATGGTATAACCTCCAATATATATTTACAATTTTTTCTAAATAATTATAACATAAACTCTTGTCAAATGCAAGGTATTTTTATGCAAAGGGAATATTTTATGTATAGTGAGAATAGATACTTTACGAGGTGAAGATATGAAGACAAGAATATGGATAAAATCAGCTGTTTTTCTGTTTTTTATTGTTTTATGTTATGGGCTTATGATTAAATCTCAAAAACTGATTCCGATAAACGCAAAAACATATAGCAACAAAACGGTAATTATTGATGCCGGACACGGCATTCCCGACAACGGTGCTTCTTCGCCTGAGGGTATAAAGGAAAACGAAATAAACCTTAAAATATCAAAAAAGCTAAAGAAATTACTTGCCAAATCGAAGATAAGAGTAATTATGACACGCAAAGATTTATACTCACTAAGCGATTCAAAAAGCAACAACAAACGGGAAGACTTAAAAAAACGAACAGAAATACGAGATAAGAAAAAAGCTGATTTATTTTTGAGCATACACCTAAATCATTTCAGCGACCCTAAATATTCGGGCGCACAAGTCTTCTATAATGACTCGAATTACGAAAGCAGACTACTTGCCGAAACTATTCAAAAAAATCTTATAACACTCCTAAATCCCAACAACAAGCGGCAAGCTATGGTATCCAACGATATTTTTATATTAAAAAACTCAAAAAAACCATCAATCCTTGTTGAATGCGGTTTTTTGTCAAATCACGACGAAGCAAAGCTACTTTCTGACGAAAAATACCAAGAAAAAATTGCTAAAGCTCTGTACACGGGAATATGCGAATATTTCTCAAAACAGTAAACACAATATGTTGTGTTTTGTCATTTTAACAAAATTATCATAAAATTTTAATGGATTATTTCTGGAGGTTGTGTTATAATTTTATTATAACGCACTATAACTCGGAGGAAAACACATGAAAAAACTGTTGTCAATCCTTTTTGTAGCAATAATTTTAACATCTTCGCTTTCACTTCCCGCGCTTGCCGAAGGAAAACCGAAAATTTCATCGGACAATGCCCTTTTGGTAGATATGCAAACAGGAAAATCATTATACGACAATAATTCGGAAGAAAAAATCGCTCCCGGAGGATTCGTAAAAATAATGACAGCTATCATAGCAATTGAAGCGATGGTTGATCCCGGCGAAACAGTTGTTGCTGATGCCGAAACCATTGCTGCATATGACTACAGCTTTGGTCACATGGGAATTCTTGCAGGTGAAATCCTCACATTGGATAACCTTATAAATGGTATGCTTATATACGATGCCGGTGACGCGGCAGAAGTTATCGCCAAGTACACAACCGGTTCCAGAGAAGATTTTATAAAGAAAATGAACAACAAAGCTGTGGAAATCGGCGCACTTAACACAAAGTTTACAAATCCGACAGGTTTTCCGGATAAAAAGCAATATTCCACACTTGAAGATATCAGTAAAATCACAAGATATGCTATGGAACTGGATTATTTCAAGGATGTAGTTTCCAAGCATCGATACGAAATCAACCCCACAAATAAATACCGTGAAAAAAGATACCTTGATAACAAAAATAAATTTTTGAGTTCAACCACCACAGACGCTTATTATACCATCCGCGCCAAGGGAATCAAAACTTCATATATAAATGACAACAACTGCGGCGTAATCCTACTGTATCAAACAGACAAAATATCCCTACTTACTTTAATTAGTGGCGGCAAGTATGACGGAATAACTAATTACGCCTACGAAGACACAAGAAAGCTTATTAATTATGGTCTTGATTTTTACACAAGCATCAAAGCTGTTTCTGAAGGCGAGATTCTGGCTGAGGTAGATCTTACAAACGGAAAAAATGTTGATAGAATTCTACTGGAAGCAACAGACGATATATATGTCAACCTTCCAAAAAACTACGATGAAAAATTATTAAAAACAGATGTTGTTCTTGAAAAAAACATCAAAGCTCCCCTCACCAAAGGTAAGGTCCTCGGAAAAGTAACTGTTTACTATAATGACGAAGAATATGTATCTTGCCCACTTACCTCGCCGATTGAAGTTGAGGCAAACAACTTCAAGGGTTTCTTTACAAAGGTATGGACTTTCATTACATCGCCTGTCCTTTTGGTTTCGCTTGGAATCTTACTGATAATAATCGTCTGGTCCACCTTGATATTCAATCGCAAAAAAACATACAAAATAACTAAAAAGAAATAATAGCTACAAAAAACCGCTGAATATTCAGCGGTTTTTTTATTTATAGAGTTTCTAAAAATTTAGATAATTTTGCAATAGCAGCGCTTCTATGACTCACAGAATTTTTTTCATCATCTGTAAGTTCGGCAAATGTCTTGTCAAATGGCGGATAATAGAATATCGGATCAAAACCAAATCCATTTTCGCCTTTGAGAATATTTGTGATATAACCACAACATTCTCCTTCAAAACTGTACTCACTTCCATCGGGCAAAATAAGTGCAATAACACTCACAAACTTTGCCCCTCTGCCCTCGAAAGGAACACCATCAAGGTTCTTAAGCAACTTCTCTATACCTTGCATAGGTGTTGTGTTTTCGCCCGCATAACGTGCGGTAAACACGCCGGGATCACCGTTTAAATAGTCAACCATAAGACCGCTGTCGTCGGCAATTATGGCGCAATCGGTGTATGGTTTCAGTGCTCGAGCTTTAAGAAAAGCATTTTCAACAAATGTGAGCCCGGTCTCTTCAACACCAATATCCACGCCGATTTCCATCTGACTCATTACATTGTGCGGATACAATATGTTTT
>JAZLCB010000118.1:0-2035 GCA_045614005.1 Clostridia bacterium | reverse complement strand
CGCACGCGCGAAACACCGCCTCTCTTGCCATTATGGGGCTTATGCCGGAGTATGTGTCCATAAGCCTTTTGTACATAGGAACGCTGTCTTTTGTAAGACAAGCTTTTATATCGTCTTTGGATACCGTAAGAGGATTTTGCTTTTCCTGAGACGGAGGAGCAGTATATATAAGTCCGGGAAGTATCTGACGGACACTGCTTACCGAAAAATCCACATGATATACCGAGTCTATTATCTTACCCTCGGCATTTGTGAGGATTATGTTTGAGTGCTTGCCCATAAGCTCGCATATAAGAAGCTTTTCGGCAAGGTAGCCCATTTCGTCATAACTTTCTATATGAATACGGATTATTCTTTCAAATTCGGGTTGGTCTATCTTCGTGATTTTACCGCTTCCTATGTGCTTGCGCATAAGCATGCAGAACATAGGCGGGCTCATGGGGTTCTCCATATTTTCGGACATGAGGTGCACTCTCGGGTACGACGGATTAGCACACAGAAGAAGCCTGTATGCACCGCCTCTTGTTCGTATGCCTATTGTAACCGTATCTTTTTCGGGTTGATGTATTTTGTCTATTCTGCTCTCTGTAAGAAGAGAAGCGAGTTCCTGCACAACAGAGTGCACAACCATACCGTCAAATGCCATGAATTTCACCTCATTTGAAACTATTATAACACAGATTTGCAAATATATCTACACAAAAAACACAAAAAAAGGGCAAATTTAATATTCTATCCCAAATAAAATTATTCAATTCTTACAAAAATGCAAAAAAACATCGAAAATACTGCATATTGCGAAAAAATAGTTTGAATTCTCATATGACTTGTGCTATAATTAGTAAGGTTAATTATGTTTTCATAATAAAATTCAAATAGGAGGTCATTAAACATGGCAAAGAAATTCAAAACCATGGATGGTAACAACGCTGCCGCATACGTATCCTATGCGTTTACGGAAGTTGCTGCTATTTATCCTATCACTCCGTCATCTACAATGGCAGAAGTTGTAGACGAAATGAGTGCCAGAGGTGAAAAGAACATCTTCGGTCAGACTGTAGACGTAGTAGAAATGCAGTCCGAAGCAGGTGCTGCAGGTGCAGTTCACGGTTCTCTTCAGGCAGGTGCTCTCACAACAACATTCACAGCATCTCAGGGTCTTCTCCTCATGATCCCCAACATGTACAAAATTGCAGGTGAATTACTCCCTACAGTTTTCCACGTAAGTGCAAGAGCTCTTGCTGCTCACGCTCTTAACATATTCGGTGACCATCAGGACGTTATGGCTTGCCGTCAGACAGGCTTCGCTCTCCTCGCTTCCGGTTCCGTACAGGAAGTTATGGACTTAGGTGGTGTAGCTCACTTAGCTTCCATCAAGAGCAGAGTTCCTTTCCTCCACTTCTTCGATGGTTTCAGAACTTCTCACGAAATTCAGAAGATCGAAGTTATGGACTACGAAGACTTAAAGGGTCTTATAGACTATGATGCATTAAAGGCATTCAAGGACAATGCATTAAATCCTGAGCACCCCGTACTCCGTGGTACAGCTCAGAACTCCGACATCTACTTCCAGGGTAGAGAAGCATCCAACAAGTTCTACGATGCTGTTCCCGATGTAGTTGCAGATTACATGAAAGAAATCTCCAAGATCACAGGCAGAGAATATGCTCCCTTCACCTACTATGGTGCAAAGGACGCTACAAAGGTTATCGTAGCTATGGGTTCTGTATGTGAAGCTATCGAAGAAACAATAGATTATTTAAATGCTGCAGGCGAAAAGGTTGGTGTAGTTAAGGTTCACCTCTACAGACCTTTCTCCTCCAAGTACTTCTTCGATGTACTCCCCGAAACTGTAGAAAAGATCGCAGTTCTTGACAGAACAAAGGAACCCGGTTCACTCGGCGAACCCCTTTACCTCGATGTATGCAACCTCTTCTACGGCAAGGCTAAGGCTCCCGTTATCGTTGGTGGTCGTTACGGTCACGGTTCTAAGGATACAACACCTACACAGATCGTTGCTGTATTCAACAACCTC
>JAZLCB010000117.1:0-3829 GCA_045614005.1 Clostridia bacterium | reverse complement strand
TATAGGTATAGATGATATAGTTGAAAACCGTCTCATAGGTATGAAGAGCCGTGGCGTATACGAAACTCCCGGTGGAACTATCCTCTATGCTGCTCACAAAGAGCTTGAGTACATCTGCCTCGACAAGCAGACTCTCCACTACAAGATGGAAGTTGCAAACAAGTTTGCAGAGCTTGTATATGACGGACTTTGGTACACACCTCTTCGCGAAGCACTTTCCGCTTTCGTAGATTCCACACAGGAAACCGTAACAGGTACCGTAAGACTTAAGCTCTACAAGGGTAATGTATCTCCTGCAGGTGTTAAGTCCCCCTACTCTCTCTACGATGAAGATATTGCTACCTTTGCTGAAGACGAGGTTTACAACCAGAAGGATGCAGAAGGATTCATCAACCTCTTTGGTCTGCCCTTAAAGGTTCGCGCGACTATGAAAAAGAGAAACGAAAACTAATAAACTTTCTTTCCGGTGGAACAAATGTTTCACCGGAAAATTTTAGTTATAAGAAATGAGGTTTTTCAAATGAAATTATGGGGCGGAAGATTCTCCAAGCATACCGATGAAGCCGTAAACGACTTCAACTCCTCCATTCGTTTCGACAAGAGGCTTTACCGTCAGGATATAACAGGCAGTATAGCTCATGCGAGAATGCTTGGTAAATGCGGTATAATCCCACTGGAAGACAGCTTAAAAATTATTGAAACTCTTAAAGAAATCCTTACCGATATAGAAAACGGCAAGGTTGACTTTATGATTGATGCCGAAGATATACACATGAATGTGGAAACCATGCTCATAGCAAGAATCGGTGACACAGGCAAGAGACTCCACACAGGAAGAAGCCGTAATGATCAGGTTGCTCTTGACATAAGAATGTATCTTAAAGATGAAATCTGCGAAATCAAGGATATGCTCCTTGGCTTGGAAGATGCACTCATTGGGCTTGCAAAGGAACATCTTGACACAATAATGCCCGGTTATACACATCTGCAGAAGGCACAGCCTATAACACTCAGCCACCACCTTATGGCATACTTTGAGATGTTCAAAAGAGATATAACAAGACTCGAAGATACATACAAGAGAACAAATGTTATGCCTCTCGGTTCGGGTGCTCTTGCAGGTACTACCTATCCTCTTGACAGACAGATGGTAGCAGATGAGCTTGGATTTGATGCTATTACTCTTAACTCACTCGACGGCGTATCGGACAGAGATTTTGTAATTGAGCTTTCTTCTGCTCTTTCTATATGCATGATGCATCTCAGCCGTTTTTGTGAAGAGCTTATACTCTGGAACACAAATGAATTTTCCTTTGTGGAAATGGACGATTCCTGCTCTACAGGAAGCTCCATAATGCCCCAGAAGAAAAACCCCGATGTAGCTGAGCTTATCCGCGGAAAGTCCGGCAGAGTGTATGGTAACCTTGTGTCCATACTCACTACAATGAAGGGTATTGCACTCGCTTACAACAAAGATATGCAGGAAGACAAGGAATGTATCTTTGATTCTATTGATACAGTAAAGCTCTGTCTGCCCGTATTCCAGAAGATGATTACAACCATGAAGATAGACAAAGAGAACATGTACAAGGGTGCAGGCGGTGGCTTTACAAATGCTACCGATGCAGCAGACTACCTTGTTAAGAAAGGTATGCCATTCCGTGAAGCACACGAGGTAATAGGCAAGATGGTACTCTATGCCATAAATAACAACAAAGCTCTTTGTGACTTTACAATGGAAGAATTTAAAAACTGTTCGGAGATTATAGAAGACGACATATACGAAGCAATATCGCTCGAAACATGCGTAAATGACCGTAAGGTTATTGGTGCGCCCGCAAAGGAAAGTGTGCTTTACAGTATATCCGAGGGCGAAAAATTCCTTAATTCTTGCGAGGTGTAATATAATGAAAAGATTTTTATTTCAAGGTGATTCAATAACAGATGCGGGCCGCGACAGAAAAATTGAAGACATTTCTTCATATTCAATAGGACATGGCTATGCAACAGTTACAGCTGCAATGCTTGGCGCAAAGCATCAGGGAAAGCTTGAGTTTTTTAATCGCGGTATAAGCGGAAACAGAATCGTTGATGTTTATGCCCGTATTAAATACGACATAATAAACTTAAAGCCCGATTACCTCTCCATACTCATTGGTGTAAATGATGTGTGGCACGAAATTGACTGGCAGAACGGTATATCGGCAGAAAAGTTTGAAAAGCTTTATTCCATGCTTATCGAAGAAATAAAAGAAGAACTTCCTGATTTAAAAATTTACATTCTTGAGCCATTTTTAACTCATGGCGAAAAGGTTGATATAAACTGGGATATCTTCCGTAGCGAAGTGGAAAAGAGGGCGGCTGTAGCAAAGCTCATTGCAGAAAAGTACAACTTGACATTTATACCCCTGCAGGATAAATTTGACAAAGCTTGTGAAAATGCACCTTGTACTTATTGGACAAAAGAAGGCGTACATCCCACAGCAATGGGTCACGGACTGATTGCAGAAGAACTTATAAAAGCAGTAGAAAACGACTTATAAAAAATTCTTATATTTATATGAGGTGAACTTTTATGAAAAGATTTCTATTTCAGGGTGACTCAATAACTGATGGTGATCGTAACAGAAATTTGGAAGACGTATCTTCGTACGAAATCGGACACAGCTATGCAACCATTACAGCCGGAACACTCGGAGTAAAGCACCCGGGCGAGCTGGAGTTCTTTAATCGCGCAATAAGCGGCAACAGGATTGTTGATTTATATGCACGAATAAAAAAAGACATAATAAACTTAAAACCCGACTATCTTTCCATACTCATAGGTGTAAATGATGTATGGCACGAGCTTGAACACCAAAACGGAGTATCGGCCGAAAAATTCGAGAAAGTTTATTCCTTGCTGATAGAAGAAATCAAGGAAGAACTTCCTGAAACAAAAATTTATATACTTGAGCCGTATTTGACCCCCGGCGAAGCAGCTGACTACAGATGGGACATCTTCCGCGGCGAAGTTGAAAAGAGAGCCAAAGCTTCAAAATCCATTGCAAAAAAGTACAATTTGACTTTTGTACCCTTGCAAGATAAATTTGACAAAGCTTGTGAAAATGCACCTTGTACTTATTGGACAAAAGAAGGTATTCATCCCACAGCAATGGGTCATGGCCTGATTGCAGAAGAACTTACGAAGATAGTAGAAAACGACTTATAAAAAATACGACAGCAACTTTTGAAAGTTGCTGTCGCTTTTTTATTTATGATATTCTTCGTTTGCATTAATCTTGAATGCTCTGTAAATTTGTTCAGAGAGAATAAGTCGCATAAGCTGATGCGGAAAAGTAAAAGACGAAAAACTAAGTCTGTAATCACTGCGCTTTTTTACCGCGTCGCTAAGTCCTAATGAACCGCCTATTATAAAGTCGATTGTACTTTTGCCCGAGAGTGTGATACTCGCTATTTTGTCGGCAAACTCCTCCGAAGAAAGGGACTTACCTTCTACGCAAAGCGATATAACAAAGCTATCCTTGGATATATGCTTTAAGATTGCCTCGCCCTCCGACTCCTTTACCATATGGCACTCAGACTCCGATGGCTTATCGGGAATTTTGGCATCGTTTAGCTCGCACACTTCAAAATTGCAAAATCGCGAAAGGCGTTTGGCGTACTCGTCAATAGCCTGAACCATAAATTTTTCTTTGATTTTTCCTACGCAAATTATTTTTATCTTCATAAATTTTCTCCATGTTTTTTGTATATCATATCACTTTTTAAGATTTTTGTAAAGCTATATGATATATTGCATCGGTTGCTTTTTTTATATCATCTTTGG
>JAZLCB010000116.1:0-1653 GCA_045614005.1 Clostridia bacterium | reverse complement strand
AGGTGAAGGAATTGTTGTCGTAACCGCTTGTCTGGCGTCTATGGCAACCCTGTAAGGACAATATGTAGAAGAAACTCTGAAGCTGCTTGCCTTTAATTAATAAGGTAAGCAGCTTCAGAGTTTCTACCTGTCAAAAAGCTCTTTCAGGACTTCTCCCGATTTTATTTCCGGAAAATCGGGAATATGCAGGCGGTAGTACGTTTGCAGGATGTTCAGTATTTCTCCTCGGCCTTGTCTGTTCAGCGGAAAGTCTGCTGCCTTGTCATACTCGCTTAAGAGTATTTCGAAAAGTCCGACAGCCTGCTCTGCGGGCAGGAAATTGCCATGCAAGGGTTGAGCCTCCGTAAAGCATCCTGCGGCCAGGTCGAAACATGCTCCTTGCGCGGCATTTTCAAGATTGGGCGCAATACCCAGGAAACGGGTCAGACGCATGATGAACATCAAATGGAAATTGGCATATCCGTCCTGCGATTCATCGAACCACCTCAGCGAGTATTCCAAAAACGCGAAAAGTCTCGCATTGTCGCTCTCCTCGTGCAGGGTGCGCGTCAGGAATTCGGCCAGGTACAGTGCTACGGCCGACTTGCAAGGCTCGTAGGGTATCGAGGAGTATAGAATGTAGGGTTGTACCTCGCTCAAGCGTGTAAGACTGCGCCCCGGGCGGTATTGCGCCTTGAACGAAAGCATGGCCAACGGTTGGAATAGTACATTCCGCACTTTGCAGCTCTTGCTGCGTGACACAGGTACCAAAAACGAGAGCCTTCCATGTGTGGCCGTGAACATATCCGCAATCATCAAAGAATCGCTGTATTTAAGTGTCCGAAGCACAATACCCGTAAAATTTTCCACCATAAATCAATAAAACATAGATATTTTGAAAAAACAAAGCTACAAAAAAGAAAAAAAACCGCAAAATATTTGTGTATTAAAAAAAAAGCCGTACCTTTGCATCCGCTTAGACAAATAAGCAAGTCATTTTATACCGGAAGGTAAATCCACCTTGGCCCATTCGTCTATCGGCTAGGACGCAAGATTTTCATTCTTGAAAGAGGGGTTCGATTCCCCTATGGGCTACTAAAAAACAAAAAAACAGAAAACAAAGATGGCAAATCATAAATCGTCACTTAAAAGAATCAGACAGACAGAGAAAAGAAATCTTCTCAATCGTTACTACGGTAAGAATATGCGTTCAGCTGTACGTGGCTTGCGTGCTATGACAGACAAGGAGCAGGCTTTGGCAAAATATCCCGAAGTTCAGAAATTGTTGGATAGAATGGCAAAGAGAGGTTTGATTCATAAGAGGAAGGCTGCAAACTTGAAGTCAGGTTTGTGTGCAAGCATTGCAAAGTTAGCCTAACCTAACCAATCAAATATATTTACCAAAATAGAGGCCGGATTAATATCCGGCCTTTTTGAGTTTAACTTGTGACGGCCTCCGTGGCGCGGGTCTTGTGCAGGAGGTTGTACAATATATATACTATGCGATGCAGTTGTCGTCTTATGGGTAGGGCGGTGTGCATCACTGCTGTGGTTGTCGGGGTTGCCGCCTGCCGATGCCTTTTTTGATTGGTCGACATTATATTATATATATAGAAACAATAATAGAACTAATTCCGGATTATGAAAAGTATAGTGTACAAGACATGTGGTACA
>JAZLCB010000115.1:0-8713 GCA_045614005.1 Clostridia bacterium | reverse complement strand
GTAGCGGTCGAACCAAAAGCGTGCGTCCTTCAGGGCGGATGCTTTTGGTCGGGCACCGCAAGAGTGACGCAGATACTACGATTATCACACTCTGTGCAGATAACAAGACTTTGCCAAGGTGTCCGAGGATAACTCGGAGTAACACCAAAGAGATTTTTTAGCACTCCGTAAGGAGTTCTTTTTTGGTTGGTGAACCATGCGAAGCTCGGTTTTCTGCGCACCTTGATTAAAAGTCAAGTCGTTCTGAATTAGTGAGATACTGCTCGGTTGGTAGCATTTCCGCCCTCCCGCTGCCGGTGGCAGATGAAGGGAGGGCGGAAATGGCGCTGTGGTCGAAAGCAAAGTGCGTTCCCTTTAGGGTGCGTGCTTTGCTTCGGGTACCACAAGAGTCGTTTATATAAATCTGTGTTTAGCAGAAACTTGGTAGCTGTACCCCATCCCCCGCCGGTGGCAGATGAAGGGAGGGCACCGCAAGAGTGACGCAGATACTACGATTATCACACTCTGTACAGATGCACTACCTTTGCCAAGGTGTCCGCGTTTTGAAGTGATAGGTAATATGAAATAGTGAATAGGTAATGTATAAACCTGCTTTTGCGAGTTTATTTTATTTAACAATCAGATATATTAATTACAGTTTTGCCCTTCTTTTCCGAAAGCAACCTGAATTTTTCTGCATTACTGAATGTATGCTTTACATATACTACCACATAATCAGCTTTCTCTATCATCCACTTGTTTCGCTCTACAATAGCGTATTTTTGAGGCACATTTTCCAAACCATCCGGATATATTGTATTTTCTGTGCAATCAATACAATATTTGCTCTTCTCCATCGGAATATATGCGAGTACAACATAATATAAAATATCAGGAAATTTAACTTTAAGTAATTTCAAAATCCGTAAAACTATACTATCAAAAGCCCCTTGTGAACCTACATAAAACACATTAACACCTTTTTCAATTAATTCCGTCAATACGGACTTTAATATTTCATCTATATTATCATACACCTGTCTATGCCCGAAAAAAGTACAACTTTTCATTGATAATCTCCTGATTATGGGGATTATATCCCCTTAATATTTTAGATTATAATCCCCATAATATAACTTGTCAAGGGGGAGATTATGATGATAGTTTTTGATAAGTTATGGGAGACAATGAAATTAAAAGGAGTTACCACATACGCTCTCAGAGAACGCTGTGGCATAGACAGCAAAACCATCCGCAGACTCAAAGCAAATGAAAATATAGAAACAAAGACAATCGATAAACTGTGTAGTGCATTGGATTGCAAAATTGAAGATATAGTTGAGTATATAAAAGAATAAACCAAACAAAAGGACACATATGTGTCCTTTTTCTTTTGCGTAAAATGTTCTTCCTTGCACCCCACCCCAAAAAGTGATATAATATCCCCGAGGTGATAAAAATGACCTGTGATCTCCATGTACACTCCATGTTTTCCGACGGCACATTCACGCCCGAAGAGCTTATAACCCATGCACAGAAGCTTGGCATAAGTGCCATAGCACTTTGCGACCACAACACAACAGACGGTTTGGAAAGGTTTATAAAAGCAGGCGAAAAAAGTCCTGTAGAAGCCATACCCTCAATAGAGATATCCACGGAATATAATGACACCGAGCTACACATTCTGGCTCTTAACATTCCCAAAGATAACATACCCCTCTTTGCCGACCTTATGGCAGACACGCGAAAGAAAAAAGAAGAGAACAACCTGGAACTTGTAGAAAAGCTCCGCGCTGACGGCTACAACATTAGCTACGACAAAATAAAAGAAGAGAACAAAAGCTCCTATATAAACCGACTCCACATAGCCTACGCCCTCATAGATGCAGGCTATATGCCCACCGTAGCGGAAGCCTACGATACGCTTCTTAAGCCATACGGCAAATACTACACACCGCCCAAAAGGCTCGACTCGCTCGATACAATAGAATTCATTGCAAAAAGCGGAGCTATCCCCGTATGGGCTCACCCCTTTCTTAATATGTCGTACGAAGAAACAGACGCATTTTTACCCCTTGCAAAAGCCAGAGGTCTTGTCGGTATGGAAGCCCTATACAGCACCTACAGCCCCGAGGAAGAAAAGCTCGCATTTGACCTATGCAAAAAGTACGGCATTCTTCCAAGCGGGGGAAGCGACTTCCACGCCGCCGCAAAACCCGACATAGAAATGGGCATAGGCAAGGGTAATCTTACGATACCCATTGAAATATATGAGAATTTAGTAAGAAAGTGATATTTACTTTTGCACCCTTTCATGTTAGAATGTAAAAAATCACTTAAAGGAGACTTATGTTATGTCCTCTGTAATAAACGAAAATACAATAAATGTAACCAAATATGAGCTTATGAGTGAGCTTACCGACCCTTTCCTTTTTAACGACGGCACAAGAGTGCAGACTACCGAGGATTGGGCAAAAAGAAGACAGGAGCTCTACGAAACCACAGTAAAACTCCACTTTGGCGGTATGCCTCCAAAGCCCGAGTTTGTTGAGGTAGAGCCACTTTGCTACGGTACAATAAATATATTCCGCATAAAAACAGGTACAAAGGAAAACCCCATAATAATGGATATGTACCTCTTTAAGGCATGTTCGGGCAGAAGCGATGCACCCGTCATAATATCGGGCGATATGTGCTTTGCGCGTATGTTCAACCCCGAAATTATAAAAACAGTTACCGATGCCGACATTAACTTTGTAATGTTCAACCGCACAGAGCTTGCTCCCGATATTTCGAGCTACAACCTCGTGGATTTAAAGACTACCGAAACAGGCGAATACAAGCTTGGTAACGATATATGGCAGGCGCTGCAGGACGGAAACTGCGGTGGTCAGATACGCAGAACCTACCCCGGCGGCGACTACAGCGCAGTATCTGCATGGGCATGGGGCTACTCCCGCTGTGTAGATGCGCTCGAAATCCTTGGCAATGTAAACCTTGACCTCATAACATTTACAGGTCATTCCAGAGGAGCAAAAACTGCAGCACTTGCAGGCATAATAGACGAAAGAGCTGCTATAGTAAACCCCAACGCTACCTGTTGCGGAGGTAACAGCGGTTACAGAATATATATGGAGTGTGCCATGGAAGACGGCTCGGTAGCCGTGAGCGAAAGACTCGACAATATCTTCCGCCTCTTCCCTGCGTGGATGGGCAAAGACCTCAAGGAATATATTGGCAGAGAAGGCGAAATGCCGTTTGACTCCCATGAATTCAAGGCGATGATTGCTCCGAGAATACTCTTTGTGTCCGAGGGCGCTCACGACATATGGGCAAACCCCGTAGGCACATGGCAGACAAGCGAAGCCGCAAGAGAAGTATACAAGTTCTTGGGCTGTGAAGAAAATATGTACTGGTACTTCCGCGAGGGCGGTCATAACCAGACTCCCGAAGACTTAGGACAGCTTGTAAATATTATAAAGCATGTGGAAAAAGGCGAAGAATTGAATGATAAGTTCTTTAAAAGACCATTTAAGGATATAGAAAAGGCCTGGTCTTGGAAAACCCCGGGGATGTAAAAACATTAAAAAGGATGTAAAATAAGCTCTGCGCTTATTTTACATCCTCTTTTATTTCTGCTGTTCGTATTGCTTAGGACCTACTCCCATTATACTCTTGAAATTCCTGTAAAATGTACTGAAGTCATTATAACCGCAAAGTCCGTAGATAGCAGTTATCTTGTAGCCTTTTTTTATATACTCCGTCGCCTTGCGGATACGGCACATATTAAGGTACTTACTGAATGTATGTCCCGTTACCTCGGTAAACTGCGAGCAAAACTTTGTCTTGGACATAGCAGAGAGCTTTACCATGCTGTCGAGGTTTATATTCTGGAAATAGTTGTTTTCGATATAATCCACGCAGTAAAATACAAATCGCCTTGTATCTTCTATGTACGAAAGGCTCTTTTCCTCGCGGTAATAAAGCCTTGCAAAGGTTGTAAGAAGTATTATTGCATATGCCCTTACCACATCGGCACAGGCGAGCCTTTTGTTCTCAAATTCTTCGTATATACTGTCCATTATGCTCTCGGTTTTGAGCACGTCATCGGCAGGCAGACTCACCCTTGCTCGTACATGCTCCTCGGATTCGAGCTTGTGCAAAAAGTCCATAACAAAGCCGTTTACCGTGCACGGCTCGCCAAGGCTTCCGGGCATAAAGGAAAATGCATAAAAGAGCGTGCCCTCTTCGGAATTTATCCTGTGTTTTGTGCCCGGAGGAATTATAAACATATCTCCTGCAACAAGTCTGGACTCGGCATCTTCAAGGTAGTGTGTAACCGTGCCCTTTTTAATATAATATATCTGAAAAAACTCATGTGTATGAAGTTTTTTTGCCTCGGTGGGATTCTCCAACCTTTGTATATGAAAACCATCCGCGGCATTTTTGTAATATGTAAGCACAAAATTTTTTACATCCATTATATATCACCAAATTCATTATATCAGCTTTATATACAAAATGCAATATTATTTATACAAAGTGCAATGTTTTTTCTTGTCGATATGATATCATAAGCTTGAAAGGAGTAATGTATATGAAAATTGTTGCATTAAACGGCCTGCTCGGCTACGGCTACAGCGAAGAAGGCCTCGAAATTGCTTTTTCGGAAAAAGTTGACTACCTTGGTGTAGATGCGGGAAGCACAGACCCCGGTCCCTACTACCTCGGAAGCGGAAAATCCTTTACAGACAGAGGCGCAGTTAAGCGCGACCTCGCACTTGCTCTGCCAAAGGCATTGGAGCACAAAGCTCCCTTTATAATCGGTACTGCAGGCGGTGCAGGAAGTGAAGCACATGTTAAATGGCTCAAAGAAATAATACTCGAAATCGCCAAAGAACAGGGACTTACATTCAGCCTTGCTACAGTAAAGAGCGATGTAAGCAAAGAATACGTTCTTGATAAATACGAAAGTGGCAAGCTCGTAGATATGAGCTCCGAGATGCCCATAACACGCGAAGCTATAGAACAGTCTACAAGAATAGTAAGCCAGATTGGTATAGCTCCCATCCTTGAACTTCTTGAAAAGAAGGTAGATGTAATCCTCTGCGGACGTGCATGCGATACCGCAATATATGCAGCACCTTGCATATTTGAAGGCTACAACGAAGGCCTTGCATTCCACATGGCAAAGATTATGGAATGTGGTGCTATGTGCTCCGAACCTGTTGCGGCTGTTGACGTAATGCAGGGTTATATGTACGATGACTACTTTGAACTTCGTCCTGCAAACCCCATCCGCAGATGTACTGTAGACAGAGTTGCTGCTCATACACTTTATGAACAGTCCAACCCCTACCTCATATTCGAGCCCGATGGTGTATGCGACCTCACAAACTCCACCTTTACTCAGGTAGACGACAGAACAGTACGCGTTACAGGTTCTGTATTCAGAGAAGCAGAGGAAAAGACTTTAAAGCTCGAAGGTGTTAAGTGTTCGGGTTACAGAACAATCTGCCCTGCTACAATCTATGATCCCAAGACAATAGAAAACATAGACTTAATCATAGATACCGTTACAAAGTTCGTAGCAGAAAACACAAAGAACACTCTTCCCAAGGATAGCTACAGCCTCACCTTTAAGTTAAACGGCGGAAGCGAAAGCTCCATGGGTATAATAATGGATATCGTAGGTAAAACTCAGGAAATTGCAGATACCGTATGTGCACTTGCAAGAAGCCGTATGCTCCATTGCGACTATGACGGCAGAAAGTCCACAGCAGGTAACCTTGCATTCCCGTTCTCTCCCTCCGATATTCATGTTGGCGAAGTGTACGAGTTCTCCGTGTTCCACCTTGCAAAGGTAGATTCGCTTATGGAAACTGCAGATATAAGCATTGAGGAGGTAAAATAAATGAAAAAACTCATAGATTATACCAAAATTCTCCGTAGCAAAAATGCAGGTCCTCTCTTTATCACATTCGACCTTATATTCGAAACAAAAGAAGATATGGACTATGTATCGGAAAGACTCACAAAGGCTCATGTAGCAAAAGCATACAATGTAGCTGAAGAAAAGATAGATATCATCTCCTACGGTGTTGTAAACTCTATCAAGATTACCTTCCCCCGCAAAAACATAAGCGGAAGCCTTGCCGACAACGATATATACGGCTGTCAGCAGCATGTACCGCTTGCAAATCTTGAACTTTGAGGTGATTACTATGTATGCAGACAAGCAGTACATTCTTGATTTAAGACACCGGATACACGAGTATCCCGAGATTGATTTTGAACTTCCTAAAACAATCGCCCTTGTCAAAGCAGAGCTTGATAAGCTCGGTATACCCTATACCGAGGATTTTGGCGAGAGTAGCGTGGTAGCATACATCAATCCCGAAAAAGAGAATTATACCATAGGCATACGCGCGGATATGGATGCACTTCCCATAGACGAAAAAACAGAGTTACCCTTTAAATCCAAAGTAGCGGGCAAGATGCACGCCTGCGGTCACGACGCTCACACCGCAATGCTCCTTGGCACAGCCAAAGCATTAAAAGCTATGGAAGATAAAATAGAGTGTCGCGTTATGCTCGTATTCCAGCCAAGTGAAGAGGGTGTACGAAGCGGTGCATCGGAGCTTGTAAATGGCGGACTTATGAAGCATATTGATGTTATCATAGGTCTTCATATCGAAAACTGGCTTGATGCAGGCAAAATAGGCATATGCAAGGGTAACTCCATGGCTTCGTGCCGTAACTTCAAGCTTGAATTTTTCGGTCGTACCGCACATGCAAGCCTTCCGCAGACAGGCAATGATGCTATTGCCGCGGCAGTAGGCACATACAACGGTATTCAGACAATGCTCAGCCGAAAGGTAGACCCCTTTGCAAAATATATCTGCTCTGTGGGTAAGTTTTCGGGCGGTACTACACAAAATGTAATTGCCGACTACGCTGAGATGGAGGGTACTATCCGCACATACGATCTTAACCTCGACAAGATGTTAATAGACGGTATAGAGGATTTAGCTTCCAAAAATGCCGACTCCTTTGGCTGTACATACAAGATTACAACCAAGCTTCTGGATGCTGTGGTATACAACGATCCCAAGATAACCGACCTTGCATTGGAAAGCGTTCGCAAGGTGCTTGGCGATGACGGTGTTGCCGAAATGCCCATAAAGATGAGCTCCGAGGACTTTGCCAATTATCTTTTGGAAAAGCCGGGTGTATTTGTAAGACTTGGTACAAGAAACGAAGAAAAAGGCATTGTAACTCTCCCTCACAACAACGACTTTATGATAGACGAAGATGCCCTGCCCTATGGCACGGATTTTTGTGTTCAGTTTGTATTAGATAATATGAAAGGAATTGATCTTAGTAATGATTAAGACAGAGCTTTATGAACACGTTCTCTTTGAAACAATCAAAAGAGGCGCTACAGAAATCTCCCCCGACGTTCAGACAGCTTTTGAAGCTGCCATAGAACGCGAAAGCAACGAAGCTGCAAAAAAAGGCCTCGTAGCTACTCTCGACAGCATGAAAATGTCTGCCGTAAGAGAAAATCCCCTTTGTGTTGACACAGGTTGGCCTATATTCTACTTCAAGGTAGGTAACAAATGCGAGCTTGAAGGTGGATTTGTAGAGCTTGAAAACGCGGCAAGACGCGCTGTAGCAAAGGCTACTGAGCTCGGATACCTCCGCGCTACAATGAAGCACCCCTTAACAGGATATGACCCCGGTAACAACATAGGTATGAACATACCCGACTTTACATACCAGTTTGTGGATGGCGACTCCATAGAGATGTCCTATGCTGCAAAGGGTGGCGGAAGTGAATGCTTCGGCGGTACACGCCACAGAATCGTAGCTTTTGCCGATGGTATAAAGGGTATAGAAAAGTTTGTTATAGAGAGCTTTGTTGCTTCTGCAAGAGCAGGCGCTGTATGTCCTCCTTCCGTACTTGGTATAGGTATAGGCGGTACAGCCAATGTTGCTGCAAACCTTGCTAAAGAAGCGGCTTGCCTCAGAACCGTAGGTTCAAGACATCCCGACCCCATGTTTGCAAAGATAGAGGAAGACCTCTACAACGCATTAAACAGCCTCGGTATAGGTATACTCGGCTCGGGCGGAGACACATCCGTTCTTGCAGTAAATGTAGAGTATGCGTACACACACATTGCAGGTATAGCATGTGCCACAAGCACAAACTGCATGGTAGCACGTCGTGCTTCCAGCCGTATAGATGCAGATGGCAATGTAACCAAGATGATTAGCCCCAACTGGTTTGGCGACAGATAAGAGAGGTGAAAACCATGAGTTATGCAAGCGAAAGAGAAGAGCAACTAAAAAAAACAGTTATTCCTCCCGATATCAAACCCGATTTAAAAACTTTTTGGGAAAATGAAGTTACAAAAATGCGCAAGGTTCGTTTGTCTGCTGAAAGGAAAAAGCTCACAACACCTTACGACAAAACAGTAACAACCTACGAAATTTCCTTTAATACCCATGATGACACTGTCATAAATGCATATTTTTCTTACCCTACCAACAAAAAGGATGAAAAATTACCATGCGTATGCTACTATCATGGTGGTAACGGCAGCAAAGACATACATCTTCCCATTGTTTCAACAGGAGTTTGTTGTTTTGCTATGGATGTCCGTTCACAAGGTGGCACCAGTATGGACAAGGGCGAGTACAAAATGGGTGATTTCAGAGGCAGCCTTAT
>JAZLCB010000114.1:0-3057 GCA_045614005.1 Clostridia bacterium | reverse complement strand
GTTTATTTTGGTGATTTTGGGAACTTTGGTGGTAGACTGTGCTTTTTTAGAAGTGATATATATATTGTTGTTTTCCCATTTGACATCATAATTGAGACTTTCGGATATAAAGCGAACAGGAACCATGGTTCTGCCATCTTTAATAAAAGGTGCTACATCAAGCTCAATTTCTTTATCATCCACATAAGCTGTTGTACTGTCTATATTAAGAACAATTCGAGCACTTGAAGAGCGTATTATAACCTGCTTTCGTGAGCTTATCCAGGTGACTTCTGCCCCCATCTTTTCAAATATGCTTCTTACAGGCACAAAAGAACGATTTTGCACAATTACAGGGGCTACATCGGTATTTAATGCCTTGCCGTCAAGATAAAGTCCGATTTCTGCCGCATTAACTGTAGTATATCCAATTATAAAAAGAAGCAAAGTGAGTAATATTACTTTTAACTTATTCATCATATAACCAATCCTAAAACAAAAAAGTATAGTACAATCTATTATCGATTATACTATACTTTAGAATAAAATTCGACAAAATAACAAAACTGTCAGCAAATTGTAATAAACTTTTTATCTTTCAAAAGGTATATTATAGTGGTCGTATGCAAGCTTGGTTACCATTCGTCCGCGCGGTGTGCGATTTATAAAACCGAGCTGCAGAAGGTATGGCTCGTATACATCCTCTATAGTGTTGGCATCCTCACCTGTTGTAGCGGCAAGTGTATCAAGACCTACAGGACCACCGCCAAAACTTTTTATCATTGTGAGTATCATGTTCTTGTCCACATTGTCAAGACCTATTTCGTCTATTTCCAATCTGGAGAGTGCACTTGAAGCAAGCTCGCCTGTAATTTTGCCATCACCTAAAATTGTGGCAAAATCTCTCACTCGCTTTACAAGTCTGTTGGCAATTCGCGGAGTTCCTCTGGAACGGGAAGCTATTTCCATAGCTCCGTCTGTATCTATTTCCACACCGAGTATTCCCGCACTTCGCAGTACTATCTTACAAAGTTCTTCGGGAGTGTAGAGTTCGAGTCTTGATATAACACCGAATCTGTCACGAAGCGGACCTGTCATTGAACCCGCCTTGGTGGTTGCGCCTATGAGCGTAAACGGGGGTAAATCCAATCTTATAGAACGTGCCGAAGGTCCTTTGCCTATGATGATATCAATGGCAAAATCCTCCATGGCAGGATAAAGCACTTCCTCTACGCTATGACTGAGACGGTGGATTTCGTCTATAAACAAAACATCGTGCTCATTAAGATTTGTAAGTATTGCGGCAAGGTCGCCTGCTTTTTCTATTGCAGGACCCGAAGTAATGCGTATATTAACTCCGAGTTCATTTGCAATGATGTTTGCAAGGGTTGTCTTACCAAGTCCGGGAGGTCCGTACAAAAGTACATGATCCAGAGCTTCTCTTCTGTTCTTGGCAGCCTCTATGTATATGGAAAGATTTTCCTTAACCTTGCTCTGCCCTATATATTCTGTAAGTTCCTTAGGTCTTAAACCGGGTTCGGATATAACATCCTCTTCGGTTACAGAACCTGTAACTATTCTTTCGTCGGAATTTAGCATATGTTCCTCCTTACATAAGGCTCTTTAAAGCCTGTTTGATTATTGCCTCAACATCAGTTATATCCGCAGAGATTTTAGATACTGCATTTTTGGCTTCGTATCCGCTGTAGCCCAATGCCACAAGAGCATTTACTGCTTCTTCGCGTTCGTTTGAAGTAATGGGTACAATCTCGGAAAATGCATCCTTTGGATCGGCAATAAAACTCTCGTTTTTGATTTTATCTTTCAATTCAAGTATGATTCTCTGTGCAGTTTTCGGTCCAATACCGGGGGCTTTTTTAATGGCATTGGCATCACCTGTTGCAATTGTAAGAGACAGCTTAGACGGACTCATTGAAGAAAGAACCGCCAAAGCTCCCTTTGCACCAACACCAGTTACGGATATGAGAAGTTCAAAAAGTTCGAGTTCTTCCGCTGTCATAAATCCGTACAAGTCCATTATACCTTCTTTAATATACATGTGTGTACGGAAGACAACTTCGCTTCCTTTAACACACTTGGTATCCATAAGTGAATTGTAGCTTGAATAAATTTTAAAGCCAACACCACTGCACTCTACTACAGCATGGTCTGCTGCCTTGTCGGCAAGAATTCCTTTTATGTAACTTATCATATACTTTTCTCCTTAATCAGGCTATTTCAAACCTGCAGATATGTATTTTGAAAGTGCACCGTTATAAGAATGTGCATGACACACAGCTATCGCAAGAGCATCTGCAACATCATCGGGTTTTGGCACAGCACTTAAAGAAAGGATTGCTTTTGTCATTTGCTGTACCTGAGTTTTGTCTGCTCTGCCGTAGCCTACAACAGCCTGTTTAACCTGAAGCGGCGTGTATTCAAAAATTTCCACTCCGTTATTTACGGCAGCAAGAAGTATAACTCCGCGAGCTTGTCCCACTGCTATAGCAGTTTTAGCATTATCATTAAAGAACAGTTCTTCTATAGACATGTAGTCGGGTTTATACTTTTGTATAACCTCACAGAGTCCATCATAAATTGTTTTTAATCTTTTGTCAAACGGTGTGTGAGCCTCGGTAGTGATTGCAAAATAATCCAGAACCCTGAATTTATTGCCGTTGTATTCAATTACACCAACACCCACGATAGCATAGCCCGGGTCAATACCTAATATTATCATTTGATTTTTTACCTTTCAAACGAGTTTTTATGCATTTTATACATTGAAATTCGATATTTTTTGCATATTTATGCAAATTTAACAGTTGATATTTGTAAAAACATGAGTTATAATATCACTATACTTAATAATAAACCATTTTAGGAGGAAAATCAATATGTCAAAGGAAAAAGTTGTTTTAGCATACAGCGGCGGTCTTGATACATCCATTATCATTCCGTGGCTTAAGGAAAACTATGACTGCGAAGTTATAGCTGTTTGCGGTGACGTTGGTCAGGGTAAGGAAACCGACGGACTCGAAGAAAAGGCTATCAAGACAGGCGCAAGCAAGATTTACA
>JAZLCB010000113.1:0-2125 GCA_045614005.1 Clostridia bacterium | reverse complement strand
TGTTACCATAATAGTTGCTATAAACAAGATTGATAAAGAAGGCGCAAACCCCGACAGAATCAAGCAGGAACTTATGGAATATGAGCTTGTTCCCGAAGAATGGGGCGGTGATACTATCTGTGTTCCCATATCTGCAAAGTTCAACCAGAACATAGATGAACTTCTTGAAATGGTAACTCTCGTAGCAGATATGAAGGAATTAAAGGCTAACCCCAACCGTAAGGCTAAGGGTACAGTTATCGAAGCACAGCTCGATAAGGGCAGAGGTCCTGTTGCTACAGTTCTTGTACAGAACGGTACATTAAAGACAGGTGATATAGTTGTTGCAGGTACAGCAACAGGTAGAGTAAGAGCTATGGTAGACGACAGAGGCAATCAGGTTAAGAAAGCAGGTCCTTCTGTTCCTGTAGAAATCATAGGTCTTAGCGAAGTTCCCGAAGGCGGCGATATTCTTTACGCGGTAGATGATGAAAAGAAGGCAAAAGCCGTTGTAGAAAAGAGAAAAGAAAAAATCAAGGAAGACAGCATCAAATCCCGTTCTGCTGTATCTCTTGATGCACTCTTCGACCAGATTAAGCAGGGTGAAGTAAAAGACCTCAACATCATGGTTAAGGCAGACGTTCAGGGTTCTGTAGAAGCTGTTAAGCAGTCCCTTACAAAGCTTTCCAACGAGGAGGTAAGAGTTTGCTGTATCCATGGCGGTGTTGGCGGTGTTACCGAATCCGATGTTATGCTTGCTGCCGCTTCCAATGCAATTATAGTAGGCTTTAATGTTCGCCCCGACAACGGTGCGCTCTCCTCTGCTAAGCAGAATGATGTAGATATCCGTCTTTACAGAGTTATCTACCACGCTATTGAAGAAATCGAAGCTGCTATGAAGGGTATGCTTGCTCCTAAGTTCAGAGAAAATGTGCTCGGTCATGCTGAAGTAAGAAATACCTTCAAGGTAAGCGGTGTAGGTACTATTGCAGGTGGTTACATCTTAGACGGTAAGATTTCGCGTAATTCTCAGGTTAGAATCGTTCGTGACGGTATAATAGTTCACGAAGGTGTTCTTTCCAGTCTTAAGAGATTTAAAGATGACGTTAAGGATGTTGCTTCGGGATACGAATGCGGTATCGGCATAGAAAACTTCAACGACATAAAGGATGGAGATATCATCGAGTCCTTTGTAATGGAAGAAATAAAAGAATAAATGTTATAAAAGATATCTGTGGCAGTTTATGACTGTCACAGAGTCTTTTGCAGTGAGGATGAAAAATATGGGTTTTAACAGAGTAGAAAGAATTCAGGAAGAATACAAAAGAGAGCTTTCCTCCATAATCCGCACCATAAAAGACCCCAGAATGTCATCTATGGTAAGTGTGGTTTCAGCAAATGTTACCAAGGATTTAAAGTATGCCAAGGTGTATATTTCCGTTCTCGGAAACGAAGACGAAAAGAAAAGCTCCATGGAAGCTTTAAAGAGTTCTACCCGGTATATTAAGCGTGAAATAGGCTCAAGACTCAATTTAAGATGTGTGCCTCATCCTACATTTGTGCTGGATAACTCCATAGATTACGGTATGCACATAAATGAGCTTCTTCACAAGATTAATAAAAACGACGGTGAATGATTATGAAAGATATAGCTCGTAAGCTCAAAGAAAATGACAGTATAGCACTTGTTATTCATGTTAATGCCGATGCGGATTGCGTAGGCTCGGCTGTTGCACTTCTTAAAGCACTTCGCAGTATGGATAAGAAAGTTCATATTTTCTGCGATGGCGATATACCTGCAAGATTGTCTTTCCTTATCAATGAGGATTATTTTGCTTCTGAGGATGTCTATGATGTATGTATTGCAATAGATGTTGCCGAAAAGGGTATGATGGGTGCAATGGAAGATAAAATATATAATATTGCACCTGTAAAGTGTTGCTTAGACCACCATTCTACTAACAAAGGTTATGCTGATTATAATTATATCGACCCCAAGGCTTCTGCCGCAGGAGAGATAGTATATGCGTTTATAAAAGACTTCCTTAATCAGGAGATTACTTCCGATATTGCTATGCACCTTTATGCTGCCATAGCAAGCGATACAGGAAGCTTCAAATATTCCAACACAACAGAAGTCGGAGGC
>JAZLCB010000112.1:0-2895 GCA_045614005.1 Clostridia bacterium | reverse complement strand
CAGGAATATTAATAGACAGCATTAAACCCCAAGACGACACCAAGCAAGCTCGTCAAATTGCAAAATCTCGCAAAAAGCTTGGGGCTTCGGTAGCTCTTGTTCTTAACTTTGGTTTATTGTATGTTGTTAAGTATTGGAATTTTACCTTAGATGTTTTGCATGTACAAGAAGGAGTACTTAGGTTTAATATCCTTATGCCACTTGGCATATCGTTTTACATATTCCAGTCTATGGGATATGTAATTGATCTTGTAAGAGGCAAATATCCTGCACAGCGTAATGTTTTTAAGTTTGCTTTGTTCGTATCGTTTTTTCCACAACTTACACAAGGCCCTATAAGCAGGTATGATCAGTTGTCGGGTCAGTTATATGACGGCAATTCACTTTGCGGAGACAACTTAAAAGAAGGTATAAAACTCATTGTATGGGGTTATATCAAAAAGCTTGTTATTGCCGACAGAGCTGCAGTTGCAGTTTGTGCAATTATAGATAACTATACCGGATATCGCGGTTCTGTGATACTTTTTGGTGTTATTCTGTATTGTATACAGCTCTACTGCGATTTCTCGGGCGGTATCGATATTGCCCGAGGTAGTGCACGCCTTTTTGGCATAGATATGGCGCAGAACTTTAAAAGACCGATTTTTGCTACAAGCCTGACAGATTTCTGGCGAAGATGGCATATCACACTCGGAAGTTGGCTTAAAGACTATCTGTTTTATCCGATTACTCTTTCAAGACCTTTCATTGCGCTCGGAAGATTTATCCGTAAGCACATCAAAGGCAAGGCAGGTAAAATACTACCCACTTCACTCGCGACTTTTATAATATATTTTGTTATCGGAATATGGCACGGAGCCAGTTGGAAGTATATTGCCTTTGGATTTTGGAATGGTACACTCATAACATTGGCACTTCTTTTTGAACCGATGTTTGTAAAATCTAAAGACAAACTTTCTATTCGAAATGATGCTCTTTGGTATAAAGTAATATGCATTATAAGAACTACGATAATTATTGTTCTGGGTCGTTATATTACTCGTGCCGCAGGGATTTCGGAAGCTGTAGATATGTTTGCAAGGACAGCAGGCGACTTCGGATTTGCATCACTTACCGATGGCACACTTCTCAGCTTTGGTCTTACAATGTATGATTACATGGTAATTCTTTTTGGTACGCTTATTGTATTTGCATTTGAGCTTTGCGAGGAATGTGGTGTGAGACTTAGCCAAAAAGCAGAAAAGAACACTTTTGTTACTTTTATTCTGGTGTTCTTTGCGGCAACTATATTGTTGTATTTCGGAATTTTCAGAGGAAATTACATCTCATCTGAGTTTATATATAAGCAGTTCTGACGGAGGATAAAATGAGTTCAAAAAAATGGTTTGTTGTTGCCGTATTTGCGGTACTTCTTGCTGTATTATCGCTTGTTTTACTTAATATATTTGTCGATCCTTTCGGCGTGTTTGGCGATGAGTGGTATTCATACAACATTACCAATAATCCGAGGGTAGGAAAGATAGAGTACCTCAAGAAAAATCACCATAAATATGATTCATATGTTATAGGATGTTCGTCTACAAGTTCATTTCCCGTTAATGTACTCAATGAGTATCTTGATGCAAATTTTTACAACATGATAATGTACGGCGGAGATATGCTCGATGTTGAGCAAACGGTGTATTACCTCGGAGAGAATTACGATGTTAAAAATCTTGTGGTAAATATTTATATATCAAATGGTAAGGATTACGATGTAGAGTCGGACAAGTATACTACTTCCATGCATCCCGATGCAGACGGAAGCTCAAAGCTTATGTTTTATTTAAAGTATGCATTTTTAAATCCGCAGTATGCTTTTTCTAAAATTGATGCAAAAAATAACGATCGTTATCTTTCCGAACCTTTTGATGTGTTTGATGTCGAGACAGGAACATACGATAAAAGAAAACGAGATGCGGAGCATGTATCGGATTTGCAGTCTTTCTATGATGATTATCCGGTGTTTGCTTCTTATCCGGTTACACAGTTCAACCTATCAAAATATAAAGAGTGTGCTGAAAGCGTTAAAAGAATTAAAGAATATTGCGACAAGAAGAATATAAATTTCATCCCCGTTAACGGACCTGTATATTATGATTATTTTATGGGCGTGCCAAAAGAGGATGTAAAACGCTATTATAAAGCACTTGCCGATGCTGCTGATTTTTGGGATTTTTCTATAAGTTCAATAAGTCTTGAACCGAGATTCTTTTATGATGAAACACATTTTAGAAACGATATAGGCGAGATGATATTTGCAAGAATTTTTGGAGATGATTCCAAGTACATTGCCACTGATTTCGGAACGTATATTACAAAAGAAAATGTGTCTGAATATGTTGATAGTCTTTATGGTAAAACCTTTTCTGATGTAAGTTATACCAAAAAGCTCCCCATACTTTTGTATCATCATATTTCCGACACGGTAGAAAATGATGCTATGGTTTCGCCTGCGCGTTTTGAGCAGCAGATGAAAGCCCTTGATGATAGTGGTTATACGGCAGTAACATCGGATGATGTTATTAACTATATCGAAAAGGGGACAGAGCTTCCCGAAAAGGCCATAATGATAACATTTGATGATGGATATATGAGTAACTATGAGTATGCATATCCCATCTTGAAAAAATATGGACTTAAAGCCACAATCTTTGCTGTGGGTGAAACATACGGCAAGGATACTTATCCCGAAACAGATGTCAAGATTTATCCTCATTTTGGTGATAAAGAAAGACAGGAAATGGAAAACAGCGGTGTTATTGAAATACAATCTCACACATATTCAATGCATCAGAATGCAAAGCTCGAAGATGGTATTGCTTACGAAAACCTGCTCAAACTTGAAAGTGAGAC
>JAZLCB010000111.1:0-4789 GCA_045614005.1 Clostridia bacterium | reverse complement strand
GGTAGACGATGCAAAAATCGCACTTGAATTGTATGTTAACGGCAAAGGTGAAATTATCGGCATTGTTGTTTCTGCCGATGAAGGTGAATTTGTATATGCTGTTGCCAAAAAAGGCGGTAAATTCGGATTTGAATTATCTTTAAGTGCTGATGGTGGTTCTGTAGCATTGGAAGGTAACGGTAAAGTGTCCGGCAGCAAATATAGTGGTGATTTCAAGGTTAAAGCACTTGGATTCACAGCATTTGAGTTTACAACAGTTAATTTCGACGCCGACTCTTTCAGCGAAGGTATTTTAAATGGAAAAATCGCATTCGAAATCCCTGCAGTTCCCCAACTCAGAGACTTCAACTTTATAATTGATTGCAAATCAAGTTCTACCGAAAAAGCAGAGATTTCCATCATCGTTGAACATGATGAAGAAAAAATTGCAACACTCAGTTGCAAAGTGAATTCAACAGGTGCTCCAAGAATTTCCATGCCCGGCAACTATGTAGACGCTAACGATTATGACGCTATGGAAAAATGGGTGGAAAATTTCGATATAGATGAGCTCTGTGATGCACTCCGCGATGCGGATGTACCGGATGAATTTGTAGATGCCATTGAAAGCAACTTACATTAATCCTTTACAAATAATTATTTAAAAAGCAATTACATAACAAAAGAAAACTGAGTACATATTTGTTCTCAGTTTTCTTTAATCATAGCACAAATAATGTGTGAGGAAATATTATGATTATACAAAACATTAGCAAATCATACAAAAACAAGCAAATACTATCCGATATATCTTTCGATGCGGAACCTGGAAGTTGCATAGGAATACTCGGATGCAACGGTAGCGGAAAATCCACACTTCTTAACATTTTAGCAGGAGTACTCAAACCCGATTCCGGTGCTTTTATTTTCGAAAAAACAAATCTTTTTGAAAACCATGCTTTTCGCTCATCAACTGTGGGTTTTGTGCCTCAGAATCCCCCACTCTTTGAGGAACTCAATGCTTGGGATAATCTCAGCCTTTGGTATGATAAAAATGCCTTGAAAAAAGAACTCCATAATGGTGTATTAAAAATGCTCGAAATTGACGAATTTTTAAAAACACCTGTATGCAAAATGTCCGGCGGTATGAAAAAGAGGCTTGCAATAGGTTGCGCTGTGTGCGGTAATCCAAAAATACTTTTACTCGATGAGCCTTCGTCCGCTCTGGATATTATATGCAAACAAAATATCATTGATTATCTCAAGGACTTCAAAGCGCAAGGCGGGATAATTATATTGGCAACTCATGATTTAAACGAACTTGAAATATGCGACAAACTCTACATTTTGAAAGATAAAAAGCTAAGTTCGTATAACTATACCGGAAATCCTAAGGAATTGGTTCAAAGTTTATGAATACACAAAAGAGATTTTTCACGCTTCAACTTAAGAATACATTTAAGCTTTTGCCCAAAATTTTTGTGATTACATTTGCTATTTTTCTTTGTATAGCATTAACAGCGGGTTTCCTTATTTATCAGAAAACCAACGAGAATGCCAAACACAAAATTTCAATAGGAATTGTCGGAAGTCTTGAAAACACTTATTTGGATATAGGTATTATCGCACTACAAAATTATGATGATTCTATGTTTTATATGGAATTTGTAGATTACGAAAACGAAGAAGAAGCAAGTAGCGACCTTAAAAAGCAAAAAATAAGCGGTTATCTTTTGATACCCGAAAACTATGTTGAAAACATATATCACGGTGACAACATTCCTGCAAAATATATAACATTAAATAGTCCGGATGGGTTTGGAAGTATTATTTCCAAAGAAGTTGCAACAACAGTATCGGAAATAGTGACCGAATCACAAACAGGCATATACAGCATGAAAGCCCTTGCACGCAAACAAGGTGTAAAGACATCCAAACATACTAAGAAACTTATGCTATCGTATGTGGATACGATTCTTAACAGGAATCAATCCTATAAGGTTTCTTATCTGGGGATTGCTGACGAACTGTCTTTTACAGGATATTATATCTGTGGATTAATGATTTTCTTCTTACTGCTGTGGGCAATTTCGTTCAGCCGGTTTTTTACACAAAGAAAGTTATCTTTTTGTCGCGTCCTGGCTACAAAAGGAATTTCTTCATGCAGGCAGATTATGTATGAATACCTTTCCTACTTTCTTGCCACGCTCACAACTCTTGTTGTCTTTGCTGTGCTTATCGGAACAGTAATGCAATTTATTGAAATAAATATTACAGAACTTATTGGGCTAACCGTATTGGACTACATACTGTTTATAGTGGCTTGTGTTCCCGCAATAGCTGTAATTACGATGTTTCAATTTATGTTTTACGAGTTAATATCCGACAGAATCGGCGCTCTCATGGCACAATTTATCATAGCTATTGGCTTAGGATATATATGCGGATGCTTCTATCCAAACTCCTATTTTCCTGAAGCAATGCAAAAAATATCCTCACTGATCCCTGTGGGTGTTGGATTCTCATTTATCAGAAAAATCATGGCAGGCACTCTCCCGATAAAAGATTTTCTGCTTTGTGTATTATACTTCGCATGCTTTTTTGTGATTTCTTCGGTAATACGATATTCAAGAATTAAGGGTGTTCAAAATGACTAGTTTACGAAAATACTACATTTGGCTCTATATGCTTACAAAGCGTCTTTTAAAGCGCTGGAGTTTTCTCTTTCTCATTTTTCTTATACCTATCATCGTTCTTGTAACTATGTCTGCGATGAATGGCGAAAGTGGCGTACTGCATATTGTCCTTTGCAATGAAGGCAAAGGAGAAATTGCCGAAAACATTATTGAGTCTATCATTTCTCGTGAAAGTGTAATACGCTTCTCTACATCATCTTCCCGCGAAGACACCGAGAAAATGGTCATCAACGGCAAAGCTGATGCTGCTTGGATTTTTGATGACAGCTTTGAAAAAAATCTGAATAAATTCACAAAAGGAATCAAATCAACTCCGCCAATTAAAATAATCGAACGAGAGGAAAGTATTCCTCTTAACATATCTAAAGAAATACTCTTTGGTGCGATATACAAAGAGACTTCATACAGATTGTATCGCAATTATTCAGAAAAAAACATTCTCGCTAATGGCACTATGTCCGAGAAAGAAATAAAATCGATTTACGATAGCATAGAAAACAACAATAATGTTATTGAAATAGAAAAACTTGATGCAAAAACAAGAAAAAGCAACACTAATTATCTTACAACACCCATTCGCGGTATTTTGTCACTTCTTATTCTTCTGTGCGCTCTGGCATCAAGCATGTTCTTTTTAAACGACAAATCCAAAGGCACATACGACTGGTTACCACCCAAAAAGCAGATATGGCCGTCTATGGCATCGTGTCTCTCCGCATCGATAATCTCCTCGATAGCTGTTTTAATTATTATATTTCTATCAGGAATATCGCTCGGAACGGCATACGAAATAGCAGCAATGTTCCTGTATATCATTGCTCTTACAGGATTTTGCACTATATTTTCTTTGGTTTTTCGTTCTTACGGAACGTTCGGAGCATTGATACCGGGAATACTAATAGTATCTCTTATTCTCTCTCCCATTTTCTTTAACTTTAAGATATTGCGACCTGTAAGACTTATCCTACCGACTTATTATTATTTGCAATCGGTTTATAATGCAAAATATTTGGTTAATACGCTTTTTTACATCGTTGGTACATACTCTGTGTGTTTCATTATAAACTCGTTCAAAAAAGCATAAAAAGAAGCCCTGTGGGGCTTCTTTTTTTATATATACATATCATCTGGTATCGGTGCTTTAAATATTAATTGTTCTTTTGTCAATGGTTGCGTGAGTGTAATTTGTGCGCAGTGAAGTCTGGTCATGGCATCCCCCTCCGAATTTCCGTACAAATAATCTCCGTAAATCGGATGGCCGATATGCGCCATGTGAACACGAAGCTGATGTGTCCGACCGGTTTTTGGAAAAAGTCTTACCAGAGTCATATCGTCTTTGGAGGAAATGACTTCATACCCGGACAATGCATACTTGCCATTTGGATTAACTTCTCTTAATATGGCAGACCCTTCTTTTCGTGCAATGGGCTCTTCGATTGCTCCTTTTGTATAGTCGAACAAACCACAGCAGAGCGCAACATACTCTTTATCTATACTTTTGTTTACCATTTGTTCTGTTAATATACCGGCAGATATTTTATTCTTGGCTATCACAACAACACCTGATGTATCTTTATCTAATCTTGTTATTACTCTAAAAGTAATCGGTGAATCCATGTAGTAGCCCATAACAGCATTAGCAAGTGAATCGCTATGATGATTTTGTGAAGGGTGTGTTGGCATCGAGCGAGGTTTATTAACCACTAAAATATCTTCATCTTCATATATGATGTCAAGCGGTATTTTTATAGGTTCTATGTTTGTTGATGCTTTGTCTGTAAGAGTAATTACAACCTCATCGCCACATAGTACCCTGTGAGTGGCAAAAACGCTTTTTCCGTTGCACAATATTCCTTCCGAGGATTTTTTAAGCTCGGTAAGAACTGCGGCGGAAATGGCGAATTTTTGTCTCAAAATGTCTTTTATCTTTTTGTTTTCATCTTCCATACAAGCAATATATTTAATTTGTTTCAATTTACCACCTCAATATACACATAAACGACCGCACAAACGGTCGTTTAATATATTATTGAACATTTACAATGTTTAACAGTTCTTCACCACTGATATCATCGGTAATATTAAATCGTCCGAGAGAATATCCGGACAAAGCC
>JAZLCB010000110.1:0-2104 GCA_045614005.1 Clostridia bacterium | reverse complement strand
GGTTTATTCTCTCGCCTATTAATACAGGCTCATTATCTATTTGTACAGCATGTGTATATGAAGACACAAGTGTCATATCCTTGTAACTTGGTAGGATATACTCTTTATCCTTTGTAAGCGTTGCAAGTTCCTTTATATATTCGGGTGTAGTACCGCAACAACCGCCAACAAGAGTAGCACCCCTATCTATAAGCTCCTCTACAGAATGTGCAAAGTCCTTTGCTCCCATTGTAAACACGGTCTTTCCGTTTTCGAGCGCGGGAAGTCCTGCATTGGGTTTAACTATTATAGGAAGCGAAGAGTACTTATGGAATCTGCCTATTATATCGAGCATCTTGTCGGGTCCTAGTGAACAGTTCATACCGAGTGCACTTACGCCCAAGCCTTCGAGCATGGCTATCATTGCTTCGGGGGTAGCTCCTGTCATGAGCTTGCCTGTAGCATCGTATACATTAGTTACAAATATAGGAAGTGAGCTATTTTCCTTTGCGGCTATAACTGCGGCTTTGGTTTCTAAAGCATCGTTCATGGTTTCTATGAGTATAAGGTCTGCGCCCATACCCTCTGCTGCTCTTACATTTGCGCTATATAGCTCCACGCACTCTTCAAATGTCATGTCACCATAGGGTGCGAGCATTCTGCCTGTGGGTCCCATGTCAAATGCTACGAATCTATCCTCTTTGCCGTCCTTGGCTTTAATGGCTATGGAGATAGCCGCACGGATTATTTCCTCGTAGTTTTTGAACTTATCTTTATTTACACCAAAGGTATTTGTACATACCACATTGGAGCCTGCCTCAAAATAGGCACGGTGTAAGCCCTCTATTACTTCGCTCTTTTCAAGACACCAGTTTTCGGGTCTTTCGCCGGGCATCAAGCCCTTCGACTGAAGATATGTACCTGTGCCTCCGTCGAGATATACTCTGCCACTCTTTATGTAATTTAATATATCCATTAGTCTTTCACTCCTATAATAGCGGTAACTGATTTTCGCGGGGTCATGATACAGCTTTCCGAAAGCTTAATGCCCAAGAGCTTGTCTGCACTAAGGTACTCAAGTATCTTCCTCTGATTGGAAAGTACAAAATCTCCATAGCCTACACTAAAACGCTCCGCGAGATTGCCGGTAAGAGATGCACACACATACTCCATACCTGCCTCGGCAAGTGCGGAAGATACGGCATCTGCAATAAAGGCATCTGCCCCCGAAGTGATACCAAGCTTATGTATGAGCCTGTCTGCCTCGATGCCGAGTGTAAAGGCTACTACATATGCGCCGGAGCACCCTGTAAGTGCACGCGCCAGACTTACGGAATCCACACTCATAAAATCGAATTTGCATTTTCCGTCATTTACTAAAACCGAGGTCTTGGCGCAGCAATACCTCGGTTTGCAGACATCTCTAAGATGCTGTATACATTCGCATATATTTTTATTTTGCACAGGATTGGGAGAGCCGAGCCTTTTGGAAAGCTCGCTCTCGTCCAATACCAATTTATTTGGATTTATAAAATCACAAACAATACCGTTCAATTAAAATCACTCTCTTTATGACGCTAATGCATCGCAGATAGCGGTAGCCGCCTTTGACATTGCAGTTTTTGCAGACGAAAGGTTGCTGCTGTTGCCCTCTGCCATAGATACGAATATAAAGTTGCCATTACTTGTATAAACTATAGCGGCATCGAATATTTCGCCATTGGTTTCAAAGCCTATGTTTGCATACGAGCTGCCCGCGGGAAGCGATGCGGTAATCTTGTCGGTTACGGTGCTTGCACGCATCTTGGAATACATATCGCTATAGGGGAAGAAGGTTGTATTATCATTCATCTTCTTCATAAGCTTTATGATATCTTCGGCTGTAGTGTAGCTGTCGCCATCGCCAAAATGTGTATTCGCATAGCCTTTGGCTTCCATGTATGCATTGAGTCTGACTGCACCAAAATACTGAATAAGCAGATTTGCCGCTTCTACATCGCCCTTTGAAAACGCTCTTGTCATAAGGTCGCGTCCGTATGAACCTGCAACATCGGTAGAATAGTCAAATGTGCCAAGATAGATAGCGTTACTTACATAATCGAGCAGAAACGCACCCATTGCAGAA
>JAZLCB010000109.1:0-8818 GCA_045614005.1 Clostridia bacterium | reverse complement strand
CTGCACCGCTTATAACAAAGAAAAGTGCAAAAAGCGGAGAAGTCCACTTGTCGGATGCTTCCATAAGGTCGTGCGAGAGTGAACATGTATTGCAGAACACAGTACCGAGCATCATGCACACAAGAAGTGAAGAAAAGCTTATGTGAACAGGTCCTACATGGAAGTCTATCATGGCGAGCGATGCTGTAAGAAATACAAATGCTATTGTAAGATTGAGTCTGTTTGTATTGGAATTAAAGAGCTTTTCAAGGTATGTAAGAACAATACCCATAACAGCACCGAGTCCCAAGGAAAGTATGATTTCCACAATGGGATTTACAACAATGGAAACAATATCTATATCTCCCGAATTGAGAGTCTTTGCTATACCAAAGGACACGGCAAAAACCACAAGACCCACAGCATCATCAAGAGCAACTATAGGAAGAAGGAGTTTTGTGAGAGGTCCGTCTGCCTTGTACTGACGAACAACCATGAGTGTTGCCGCAGGTGCGGTAGCGGTAGCTATTGCACCGAGGGTAATAGCCTGAGCAAGAGATATCTTGTCGGGCATCATGTAGTGGAGTCCGATGAGTGCCGCATCTACAAGAAGTGCTGCAACAAGTGCCTGAACAATACCTATTACAAGTGCCTGCTTACCTGTTTTCTTAAGTTCCTCAAGACGGAACTCATTACCGATAGAAAATGCAATAAATGCAAGTGCCACCTCGGATATGAGGGTAAGCTTGGACACAGCTTCGTGTGTATTAAATCCAAGACCGTCTACGCCGAGTGCTCCGAGGCAATAAGGACCTATAAGAACACCTGCTATAAGATATGCTGTAACGGCAGGAAGCTTTAACTTTTTGAAAGCTCTTGTCATAAGAAGTCCTGCAAGCAGGGCTATGGATACTGAGAGTAATGTACTCATTTTAAACCATCTTCTTTCCAAAAAAATACATAAATATATTATGCCGAAAAAACGCACGGTGACATTATATCACCGCGCTGTCAATATTTCAACATTAAATTTTTATAAATATCAAGCAAAATTTTTGCTTTTTTTGTGCATAAATAAGTCCTAACGATTGTACTCTTTTATCTTGCGGTCTATTCTGCGCTTAGCTTCCTTTTCGGCAATGGAGTTTCTCTTATCATAGAGCTTTTTACCCTTGGCAAGGGCAAGCTCTATCTTGACTTTAGAGCCTTTCAAGTACACCTTGGTGGGGATAAGAGAATACCCGTCCTCCTTGACCTTGCCTATAAGACGGCGAATCTCCGCCTTATGCATGAGAAGTTTACGCTCTCTTAATGGGTCTTTATTAAAGATATTTCCCTTTTCGTAGGGGCTTATGTGCATGCCGATAAGCATAACCTCTCCGCTTTGCACCGAAGCAAAGGAATCCTTTAGGTTTACCTGACCTGCCCTTATAGACTTAACCTCCGTGCCTGCAAGCGATATACCGCACTCGTAGGTTTCTTCTATAAAGTAGTCATGATATGCTTTTTTGTTTTGTGATATAAGCTTTATGCTCTCTTTGTCTGCCATATAAGTCACCTTAGTTCAAAATTTATATTTTTGATATCAACAGCTGCCACGATGATATCAACGCTGTCGCCTATTCTGTAGGTCTTGCCTGTATGCTCGCCCGTAAGCGAAAGATTGTCGGGATTAAACACATAGTAATCGTTCTTTAAATCCGCAAGGCGTATGAGCCCTTCTATACCGTTTTCCAGCTCGGCATAAATACCGAAGTTGGTGCACGAGCTTACAACGGCACTATACTCCTCGCCAATGTGAGTACGCATATACTCCGCCTTCTTGATATCATCCGCCTCGCGCTCTGCTTCCATTGCCATAAGCTCTGTTTCACTCGACTTTACGGAAGCATCGGAAACAAACTTCTTGTAATATCTGGCTCTCTTTTCTGAGATACCGCAGGTGATAAATTCCTTTATAATCCTGTGTATGGCAAGGTCGGGATATCGTCTTATGGGCGATGTAAAGTGGCAATAGTATTTAAACGAAAGTCCGAAATGTCCGAGGCACTCTGCCGAATATTTGGCTTTCATAAGTGAACGGAGCATTATCTTATTTACAATAAGCTCTTCTCTTCTGCCCTTTACCTCGTTTACGATTCTGGCATATTCACCGGGGTGTGCGCTGTGCGAAAGCTTGTAGCCCATGTTTGATGCAAAATCATTGAAAGCGCGGATTTTTTCGGATGAGGGTTTCTCGTGGACTCTGTATACAAAAGGTGTTTCTGTCCAGAAGAACTGCTCTGCAACCACCTTGTTTGCAAGAAGCATAAATTCTTCTATTATCCTGTTGGATACACCGCTGTAATGCTTATATACATCTATAGCTCTGCCGTTTTCGTCGGTTACGATTTTAACCTCAGGAAAGTCAAAGTCTATACTGCCCTGTGCCATACGAGCCTTGCGCAAAATCCCCGCAAGGTCTTCCATGTGCTTTAACTTGTCTGTTATATGTGCGTACTTACGGCTAAGCTCCTTGTCGCCTTCGAGGATAGATGTTACATCATCGTATGTCATACGCTCGCACGAACGGATTATACCCTCGCATATTTCGTGGTCTGTAACCTCGCCGTTTTTGTTTATCTTCATAACAACAGACAGAGTGAGTCTGTCCTCATGCGGATTAAGACTGCATATGCCGTTGGAAAGCCTCTTGGGAAGCATGGGTACTACACTACCGGGGAAATATACGCTTGTTCCTCTACAAAAGGCCTCTCTGTCGAGGGGACTGCCCTCTGTGACATAGTGAGTAACATCGGCAATATGCACACCAAGAGTATATACGCCATCCGCGTACTCTATGCCTACTGCATCATCAAAATCCCGGCTGTCTACGCCATCTATAGTGAAGATTTTTTCTTCTCTGAAATCCTTTCGTACAGCCAAATCGGCATCGGAAATGGTTTCGTTTATATTATCGCATTGCTCTGTAACTCGCGGAGGAAACTCCTCTTTGAGCCCGTGTGAACGCATTACGGAAAGTATATCCACTCCCTTTGCATCGGGGAAGCCGAGCACCTCGGCAACCTCACCCTCGGGCTTGGAATTATACTTTTTGGGGTCGTGCCACTTGGTTATACGCACAACCACCTTTTGACCGTTTCGTGCGTTTAAAAACTTCTTTTTGGATATAAATATGTCAAAGGGTATCTTTTCGTCATCGGGAATAACAAAACCAAAATTACGGCTTTGCTGAAATGTGCCTACTACAAGGTCGGTTCTGCGTTTTATAATCTTTATAACCCTGCACTCAGGTCCTCTGTCGGACCTTCCGCAGGTCTCTGCCATAACAGTATCGCCATCCAGCGCTCCGCCAAGTGATGAGGGCGGTATAAACACATCGTCCAAGCCCTCTCTTTGCAGAAAGCCAAAGCCACCCCTTGCAAGCGAGACTGTGCCCGTAAGAAAGCCGAGCTTTTCGGGCGAGGCGTACTTTTTGCGCGAGGTTTTTATAATTGAATTTTCAGCTATAAGCTCGTCCAATATGAGCATAAGCTCCTCCCTGTCGTCAAAGGGGATGCCGAGCATCAGCATCATTTCCTCTATGTTTACGGGAGGGTAAGCTTTATCGGACAAAAAATCAAGTATCGTTTGTTTTCTGTTCATATTTATTCCTTGCTTTTTTCTTTTATCTTACCCAAAAGTGTATTAAATCATAATTGGTTTTCTTTTGCAATTACATCGTCGAGTCTTTTGTCGCAAAAATCAAGAAATTCTCTCCATATTTTGCTGTCGATAAATTTATTTTCGCCACCTGCCAAAATAAGTTTACCCTTTTCTTCGGTGTCATTATTCCATACATGGTTACCTATGAATACATCTACCTCTTTTTGTCTTAATCTGTCAAGCGATTTTCGGTAATCCTCACGGCAGTTGTCGTAGTCAAACCACGGCTTTGTAAGAGTGTTTGCTCCTGCACCGCCAAATGTACCCACCTTGTAGGTTACACCGTTTTCCTCTGTTTCAAAGAAAAGCGATATACAACCCTCGGTATGTCCGGGAGTTTCCATTATTTCTATTTTTGTGTTGCCGAGTTCTACCACATCGCCGTCTTTTAATGTATAATCTGCGGTAAAATACTTCTTGGCTTTTTCAAAGTCCTTTTCGCCGATAAAGGTTTTTGCCCCTGTAAGATGTGCAAGTGCTGCTGTAGCTTCGATATGGTCATAATGCCAATGTGTGTGGATTATATACTTAATATCATAGGGCGAAAAGCCAAGCTTATATATAGAGTTTATAACAAGGTGAAGTGTATCGCCATAGCCTGTATCTATAAGTATGAGTCCGTCGCCTGTATCTATAAGATGTGAAGATGCAGGGTAAGTGCCCACATAGTACACATTGCCTATAATCTTAAAAGGCTCCATAACTCCTTCGTAGCGTTTCTCAAAAGCTTTTTTTCTTCTGAACATAATTACTTCTCCTTTATATAATCTACAAGCTCCTTTATTGATTCTTTGTCTGTACAGTCATCATTAAAATCACAAAGGTCTATAAGAAGTTTTTCCATTTCGGTAGGGTTCTTCTTGCCCGACATAAGCTTTTTTAGACTCTTAAGTGCTGTTTTGTGTACAAGCGAAAGTTCATCTATTATCATTTTGCCAAGGAAGTTAAATACCTTTATATTTTGGGGAACTCCGTTCTTAAAGTTCTTTTCTATTACAAGTTTATCGTAATACTCTCTGTATTCTATAGGTGTAATGCCTGTAGTATATACGGCTATCTTTTTATCCTTTAACAGATCTGCATTTTTGGTAATAAGGCTTACTCCTGCAATTACCTCTGCATATAGTCCGCCACCATAAATTATATTGTCATATTCCAAAAGGCTATCTGCCTTAATGTTCTTTGCATCTAAAGCCTCGCACGAAAGTGCCTCGGCTATCCACTCTGCATATATCCTGGCAGAGCCGTATTTTGATTTGTATATAACTACGGATTTCATAAAATCATCTCCCATAGAAGTATATTTTGTTACTGAGCATTAATATGTTTTTTCTTGTAAAAAACATACCCTATCCACACTACAAATACCGCCACGCAGAAGCCCAAAAGACACCAGAACACTCCATTCCAGCCGAAGTTATCCGCTATTACACCCAATCCATAGGAGCTGAGTGCACTTCCGAGGTAGCAAAAACCGTTTAAAATACCTGCGAATAAACCCGAATTCACCTTTTCTCTCATAAAAAGAGGAAAGATACTTGTAATAAGGCTGTTTAAGCTCGATGCAAGGAAGTTGACTGCGACAAGACCTATAAGCATACAAACAACAAGTTCGAGTGCAAGGCTTCCTATAATTCCTAAAACAAGAATCGCTACTAGCCCAAAAACAATAACGCAATGACTTACATAATCGGGTATCATCTTATGCGTTTTGAGCGCGCTCGCATTGCCGAATACAGCAAGAATCGGCAAAAACAGAGTAAGCAGAATGGATATGGAATCGCTGAGCGAAAATTCGTCTTTTAATATAGACGGAACCCATGTTGTAAGACCGTCTTTTATAAGATTTACTCCTACAGCAAAGAAGCACAGTACATATATGCACGCAAAGAGAATTTTCTTTTCGTTTGCTTTGCAGGATGCATCCGAAACTGATTTAGTTTCGGTTTTTTCTGTAGCGGTGTCTTCCATGCGTTCGCTCTTTGCACCGCTTATTGCCCTGTCATAGAACACAAGCCAGACAAATGCTACAGCTATAACGGCAATACCTGCGGTATAGAAAGAAAGCTTGAATTTATTAAACGAAGCAAAAAGGGAGCTAAGTCCGTATATGACAAGTGTTCCCGTTGCAACGGTTGTACCCATAACTACGCTTGAAGTGTCAAGCTTACTTTGGGGCATTGTTTCCGAAAACATTCTTACAAGAGTAGGCCAAAGCATAGAGAGTACAAAACCGTTTATAAGCCAAAGCCACTTCATAATGGCAAAGTTTGTGCTAAAGCCTATTACAAGATTTATGCTTGCAGATACAATAAGACTTATAAACACTACCCATTTTATATTGTATCTTTTGCAGAATGCACCGTTGAAAACCTGACCGATACCATATGCAAAAAAGAAGAATGTAGGCACTATTCCCGCCTGTGCTTTACTTACACTGTAGAAATCTATAATCTGTGTAATGTTGGCAGAATAATTAACCTTGCCAAGATACGATGTTGTATACACAAGCCACCCTAAAAAGATAAGGAAAAGTGCTTTGCTTTTTTGTTTTGATGAAGCTGTCATTATATTCACCTTCTGAAACAATGTTGTCAAAATGCAATTACGCTTTTTTGCCCTTTCCCGTACACGCGATTGCTACAAGCGAACTTACACATAAAAGGAAGGGATAAAAAAGCTTTGGTATAATATCAAGAGCAGAAACACTTACACCGAGTGCCGAAACTGCGGATATCGCTACAAGCATCTGCGCACCGTAGGGCAAAATTGCCTGAAATACGCAGGAAAATGTATCTAAAATCGAAGCGGACTTCTTGGCAGATATGCCGTATTCCTTTGCAATTTCGTTTGCAATGGGATTTGCCATAACTATAGCTACGGTGTTATTTGCAGTAGCAATATCGAGCACACCTACAAGAAGGCCCATGCCTACCTGACCGCCCTTTTTGCCACGGAACACTCTCTTTATTCCTGCAAGAAGTGCATCAAAACCGCCATGCTCGCGGATGAGTGCGCATATGGCAGAAACCAGAATTGTTACCACTATAGTTTCAAACATGCCCGAAGCACCTGCACCCATGTTTGCAAGGAGTGTAACAGGCTTGGTGCTGCCTGTGATAAGCATTATTGCAGAGCCCGATACAATACCTGTAAGAAGCACCACAAATACATTTACACCAAGTATACCGCCTGCCAAAACAAGCACATACGGAATTATCTGTACAAGGTTATAGTCATTTTCAATAGTACCGCTTATTTCGGTATTTAAAGACATTATAAGTATAATAACAAGAGTAATCACAGCCGCAGGCAAAGCTATGAAGAAGTTTTCCTTGAATTTATCCTTCATTTGGCAACCCTGTCCGTTACAAGCGGCAATGGTTGTATCGGAAATAAAGGAGAGGTTATCGCCAAACATAGAACCGCCTATTACAGTTGCTATGCAAAGTGCCATATCAAAACCTGTGGTTTTGGAAACTGCAACCGCAATGGGTGTGAGAAGCGTGATTGTACCTACCGATGTTCCCATAGCAAGCGAAACAAAGCATCCTACTGCAAAAAGAACAGGAACAGAATACTGTGCCGGGATTACAGAAAGCATAAAGTAAGCTACACTCTCTGCACTTTGTCTGCCTACAACGCCTACAAAGATACCTGCTTCTAAAAATATGAGTATCATGGTGAATATGTTTTTGTCGCCGACACCCTTACCCATAATTTCGAGCTTTTGGTCAAGATTTAATTTTCTGTTCTGGAGGCAAGCTACCAGAAGTGCTGTAAGAAAAGCTACAACAATGGGAATATTGTAAAATCCCATAGAAATTTTTAAAACATACTCGAACAAAATGCCGAGTCCTAAATATAAAACTAAAAATACACCTATAGGCAGAAGTGCCTTTGCGTTTCCTTTTTTCATTTGCTTTTCCTTTCAAAATTAAATTTACAAACTTTCGATGTTATTTCTTATAGCCTGATCGACAGTACATTTTTCTTCAAAGACCTTGTTTTTATCTTCAATCTTTTTGAATTCGTTATAATAACGCACACCAAATTCCCTCAGTGCCTCTGCCGAAAAATGAAGATAATCGGGATTCGATTTTAATCCGTCGGCAGGTACATAGGCTGTCATATCATTGTTTTGCGCCACGCTCTGTAAGGCTTTGTTTACATGCACATAGTTCTTGAACACACCCGACTCCGGGTAGAACTCAAGATATTCACCGAGTCCGCCAAGAAGAAACGGTACATCATAAAGACCGAGCTTTTTACGAAAAGCGTTCATTATCACGGTGAATTTTTCTTCGTAGAAAGGATATCTTTCCTCATAGCAATCGGACTCACCCTGATGCCACAGTACAGCGGCAATGGTGGATGTACGCGAAGCAAGCTCTGCCATGTAGCATGCATGGTCAAAGAGGAGCCCTCCTACCTGCCATTGGTCAAGGCAGGTGCCTCCGTCTGCACACGGAATTATACCTACATCTACGCCATGTTCATTGGCATAAAGATCTGCAAAGCTCTCGGAAAGGTTTATACCCGAGGTTACTCTGTCGGGATTTACGGGTACATACATAGCTCTCCATCTGCCGTTACGAAGTACATAGAGTTTATCATTTACTATAGGCTCTACCTCTTCCTTAAACCCTCTTCCGCCCATGTTGGACTGCCCTATAAGAAGTATTGAATGCATCATAACTTATCCCTCATTTCAAATACCTATTGCTATAGCTACTATTCTCTTAGCAGCCTCCGATAAAGATTCTATTACGGCAAACTCATTTATGTTGTGGGATTTACCGCCTCTTGTACCCATGGAATCAAGACATGGTATACCTGCCGAAGCCACATATGAACCGTCGGAACCGCCTCTGAGTGACTGAGGCGAAAGTGTGGGGAGACCTATCTTTTCGAATATTTCGTTTACTCTATCCATTACTTTTACAGTTTCTTCTCTGTATTCCATGGCAGGTCTGTCACCAAGTACGGAAACTGTGCAGGTACAGCCCTCCACATGAGAAGTAGCTGCAAGATCATGCACAAATTTATCTATATACTCGGCATCTTCCTTGCTTACATATCGGAAATTAACCGAAAATTTGCACTTGCCGGGTATGGTGTTTACAACAGTACC
>JAZLCB010000108.1:0-4227 GCA_045614005.1 Clostridia bacterium | reverse complement strand
TGTATACTCTTACAAGCTGGTTAACACCGGGAGCAAGTTCATCGCCGTTTTCACGGGTAAATATCTTAACATCTACTACGATACCTGCTTCACCATGGGGAACTCTTAAGGATGTATCTCTTACATCTCTTGCCTTTTCGCCGAAGATAGCACGGAGAAGTCTTTCTTCTGCGCTAAGCTCGGTTTCGCCCTTAGGTGTTACCTTACCTACGAGAATGTCGCCGGATCTTACTTCAGCACCGATTCTTACAATACCTCTTTCGTCTATATCCTTTAAGGCATCTTCACCTACATTGGATATATCTCTTGTAATTTCTTCAGCACCGAGCTTTGTATCTCTTGCTTCGCACTCGTATTCTTCTATATGGATAGATGTAAATACATCTTCCTTAACAAGTCTTTCGTTGATTAAGATAGCATCCTCGTAGTTGTAACCTTCCCATGTCATAAAGCCGATGAGAATGTTCTTACCGAGAGCTATTTCACCATTTGCTGTAGAAGGACCGTCTGCAATTATGTCGCCCTTCTTAACCTTTTCGCCGCTTGTAACGATAGGTCTCTGGTTAATGCAGGTGCTCTGGTTGGAGCGGAGGAACTTGATGAGCTTATATGTTTCTATATGACCATCATTTTCCTTAATAACGATTTCGTCTGCACCAACGCTTATTACTTCGCCGTCTTCCTTAGCGAGTACGCATACGCCCGAATCCTTGGCAGCCTTGTATTCCATACCTGTACCAACTATGGGGGATTCTGTCTTTAAGAGCGGAACCGCCTGACGCTGCATGTTAGAGCCCATGAGTGCACGGACAGCATCGTCATTTTCAAGGAAGGGAATCATAGCTGTAGCTACGGACACAATCTGTCTGGGGGATACGTCGATATAGTCAACCTGAGAGGGATCTACTTCGATAAATTCGTCGCGGTATCTTACGATAACTGTCTTGTTTTCGAAGCTGCCGTCTTCCTTTAACTTTTCGGAAGCGGGAGCAACCTTGTAGTTATCTTCGATATCAGCTGTCATGTAGACAACCTCGTCCTCTGCCTTTAAGGTTTCTTTATTAAACTTTCTGTAAGGAGCTTCGATAAAGCCGTATTCATTTATCTTTGCATAAGATGCAAGAGAGTTTATAAGACCGATGTTAGGACCTTCAGGAGTTTCGATAGGACACATTCTGCCGTAGTGGGAGTGGTGAACGTCTCGAACTTCGAAGCCGGCTCTTTCTCTGGAGAGACCGCCGGGACCCAAGGCAGAAAGTCTTCTCTTATGAGTAAGCTCTGCAAGCGGGTTTGTCTGGTCCATAAACTGTGAAAGCTGTGAAGAACCGAAGAACTCTTTGATAGCACTTACTACAGGTCTGGAGTTGATAAGAGCCTGAGGTGTTACGGAGTCTAAGTCCTGAATGGTCATTCTTTCTCTTACAACTCTTTCGAGTCTGGAAAGACCTATTCTGAACTGGTTCTGAAGGAGCTCACCTACTGCACGGAGTCTTCTGTTACCGAGGTGGTCGATATCGTCTGTAGAGCCGATACCATACTGAAGACCTAAGTGGTAGTTGATGGAAGCTAATATATCATCGTTTATGATGTGCTTGGGTATAAGGTCATCGCGTCTTTCGATGATGGCATTCTTGATATCCTCTTCGGATTCGAAGCTATCCAAGATTTCGGAAAGCACGCTGAAACGAACAAGTTCGTCTATCTCGAGGTCGGATATATCAAAGCTTACAAAGTCTTTGATATCTACCATACCGTTGGAGAAGATTTTAACTTCCTTGCCGTCTATATTTACAAATGCTTCGTTTGCACCTGTCTTTGCGATCTCTTCTGCCTTTTCCTGAGTGAGGCACTCACCTGCTGTTGCAAGGATTTCGCCTGTCATGGGATCAGCTATATCTCTTGCAAGAGTACGGTTCTTAAGTCTTGCTGCAAGAGAGAGCTTCTTGTTGAACTTAAAGCGGCCAACCTTGGAGATATCGTATCTCTTGGGGTCATAGAAAAGTGCATTGATAAGAGATGTTGCACTTTCTACTGTGGGGGGCTCGCCGGGACGAAGCTTTTTGTATATTTCAATGAGAGCTTCTTCGCTGTTTGTGGTAGCATCCTTTTCGAGAGTTACGGAAAGGGTGTTTTCATAGCCGAAGAGCTCAAGAATCTGTTCATTGGTGTTGATGCCTAATGCACGTATAAGAACGGTTACAGGGAGCTTACGTGTTCTGTCTATACGAACGGAGAATACATCATTGGAATCGGTTTCGTACTCGAGCCAAGCACCACGGTTAGGAATAACTGTAGCGTTGTAGAGCTCTTTACCGATTTTGTCGTGCTGCATGTCAAAGTAGATGCCGGGAGAACGAACAACCTGGCTTACGATAACACGCTCTGCACCGTTGATGATGAAAGTACCGGAATCTGTCATAAGCGGGAATTCGCCCATGAAAATCTCCTGTTCCTTAACTTCACCGGTTTCCTTGTTGATAAGTCTTACCTTGATTTTAAGGGGTTTGGAATATGTAGCATCACGAGCTTTACATTCCTCAATTGAGTACTTCGGCTTGTCATCAAGATAATAGTCGTCGAATTCAAGGACGAGATTTCCTGAGAAATCACAAATAGGAGATACATCATGGAGTACCTCTTTTAATCCCTTATCGATGAACCAATCATAAGACTTCTTCTGCACCTCAATTAAGTTTGGCATCTCCAGAACTTCTTCTACTTTGGAGTAGCTCATTCTTTCATTTCTGCCAAGCATGATAGGATGTGGTCGTTTCATCAAAATAATCACCTCATATTATTTTTTGCAACCCTGTAGCGCTTATTGTAAATCGAATTTTTTCTATAATATAATATTGCCAAAATTTTCCGCATATATGCGCTCTTAAAAGGCATAATGCACAAATGCAAATTTACAAAAAAAGATACAACTGCAATTTATAATAATAACACAGTCTATGCATTATGTCAAGAAAAAATTTTACATATTTTACAAATATTTTTGTGGATTCTGACGGGTTGTATCTTTTCTTGTCTTAATCTCACATATATTTACCGTTAAAACCTGTAGTTAAAATTTCGTTTGCATATTCTTTTGCTCTACTAAGACTATGCAGACGGTAGTTTCCGCATTGAATGGGATTTTCGGCAGGAATTTCGTCCGATGCCATAACTCCCTCGAGAGCTTTAAGAACAGCGGTCTTTACCTTGTCCTCTCCGGGTGTTCCCCATACTGTAAGGTAGAAGCCTGTTCTGCAGCCCATGGGCGATAAATCTATTATTCCGTCCATGTACTCTCTCATGTATGTAGCCATGAGATGTTCTAAGGTATGTATGCCGTCACTTTGAAGCTCGTCTTCGTTTGGCTGTTTGAAGCGGATATCATATTTTGTTACGATATCGCCCTTATCGCCCTTGTACACCGTGCATTGTCTTACAAAGGGTGCTTTTACCTTGGTGTGGTCAAGCTCGAAGCTTTCTACAAGTTCTTTGCCTTTTTCATTCATTTTTACTCCTCCTTAATCGTGGTGGTGATGATGCTTCTTACCTGCATGGTCGTACAGAAGCTTTGCAAGATGCATATCGTCTTCGTCGAATACCACTATGCCGTTATCGGTAAGAAGTCTGGCGGTAACGCCCATTCCCGATATTTTATTGCCCGAAAATGTGCCGTCATATATCTTCTTGCAGCCGCATGAGGGACTGCCCTGCTTTAATATTGCAAAAATTACATTGTTTTCTCTTGCTGTTTCGAGTGCTTTCTTTGCACCGAGATTAAAGTTTTCCGTAACATCCTTGCCCTCGGAAGTTATAACCTTGCCATCGCAGATTTCGCTGCATGGTCTTGGTGTGGGGAGTCCGCCAAGCTCTTCGGGGCAAACACACACAAGCTTACCCATATTCTTCCATTTAAGAAACAGCGGATGTTTTAAAAGATTGTTTGTACCGTCATACTTGGTACATTTGCCGTAAAGGCAGGAAGAAACCAAAATCTTTGGCATAATTTATACCTCTTTTCTTTTTTCGGGAAGCTGTACCAAAATTATTGCAACCATCATAAACGCACAGCCTGCAAGAGCCCTCATAGGTGGCATAACCTGCGAAAATACCGCACCTGCCAGAAGTGCAAAAAGCGACTCCATACTCATAATGATGGAAGCTACGGCAGGCTCGGCATCCTTTTGCGCCACTATCTGCAGAGTATAGGCAATGCCCGAACTCATAACACCA
>JAZLCB010000107.1:0-7429 GCA_045614005.1 Clostridia bacterium | reverse complement strand
GAAGAAGCTACAGTACCCCAAGAGTGACCGGGAGTGCCGTATATCCAGCCCCATCCGTGCAAACGGGATGTGGGTGTAAGTCTTGTTACATATCCTGCATCGGTGGAAACGGGTGCGTTGATGTGATTGCCTGTAGGCTTCTTGATACCTGTAGGTACAACCTCCTCGCCCTCCTCGGGTTCGCGACCGTTTACATTCTTAAAGAGTTCTCTTGCAAACTCCATTTCTTCCTCGTTGTATGTAAGAGGCGGAACTTTCTTCATAGCTTCGTAGAAGAAGTCATTGAACTCCGATATCTGTATACAGCCCGAAGCCATAACATTTACAGTTACCTTGCACTCGGTTTCTGTCATAAGAGCTGCACCTGCGGCCACCTTCTTGACACGCTCCAGAAGCTCGTAATTGGATTTTAAATCCTTGGTACGGAGGAAATAGTGAAGCGCGGCGTACTTGGGTACTACATTGGGCTTTTCGCCTGCGGAAATATAAGAATAGTGCATACGGGTTGTAGGCTCAACATGTTCACGAAGATAGTTGACACCAACATTCATAAGCTCGCACGCATCGAGTGCACTTCTGCCGTCAAAAGGAACGGAAGCGGCATGAGCCGACTTGCCGAAGAATTCTATTTTCATATTGGTAAGTGAGTTCTGTATGTTCTCACGAACTTCGAGATTGCAATATTTGGGGTGCCATGCCATACAGCAGTCAAGACCTTCGAAAACGCCTTCTCTTGCCATGTGCATTTTGCCCTCTACGGTTTCCTCTGCAGGGCAAGCAAAGAACTTGACCGTACCCGGAAGTCCCTCTGCTTCCATAGCTACCTTTAACGCTATAGCTGCAGAACCGCAGGAAGGAGCCATAAGGTTATGACCGCAACCCTGACCGTTGCCCTCCTTGGGTGCAGGATAAGGCTTTACCTCCTGACCTAAACCGGGAAGACCATCGTACTCGCCTATAAAGCCTATAACGGGATGTCCGCTGCCCCATGTGGCAATTACTGTATTGGCAGGTTTTGTACTGTCGCAACAGTTGAAAGTTTCTACAGTAAAACCGTATTTTTCCATAAATGCGGCTGTAAGTTTACAAGATTCGTATTCTTCCAAAGCAGTTTCCGAAAGCTCCCAGAGCTGTTTTGCAAAGTCCTTTACATACTGACCGTTTTCTTCATACCATTTTTCCAAAATTTTTTCCATTTTCGCCACTCCTTTACCACTAAAAAACAGCAAATTTATTAAATAAACAATATGAATTGTTGTCATGCTTTTCGGCGCGTATTTTACCATTTTTTCAATCAGTATAATTATACAACAAATTCCACTAAAATGCAAATAAAAAGCGAGGATTTCTCCTCGCTTTTTGTGTTAAAATTATATTATCTGTTTATGTAGTTATAAATCATCATTGCGGTAGCTTCTCTTGTGAGGACATCATCTTCCATGATGCCGTCATCTTCGGTTACAAAGCCCTTTTCAAAGGCTACTTCAAAAGCGTTTTCAAATTCTACTGTTTCGCCTGTTGCATTAAGAAGCATCATGGCAAGTTCCTTTGCGGTAACGCTTCTATCGGGAGCAAATTTGTTGTCGCCGATACCGTTTACTATTTTGGTTTCGTATGCCCAGCTTATGTTGCTGTATGCCCAATGTGTTTCGGGTACATCTTCAAAATTGGACTTATATACCATTCTGTTGGAGGGAGTTGTTCTCCAGATAAGGGTTACAGCTTCTGCTCTGGAAACTTCTCTTTCGAGTTCAAGGCCATTTTCTGTACCGAGAAGGATGCCCTGCTCATTTAACGCTTCTGCCTTGGAGGGCTGTGCAACGGACATAACAACTATCTTCTGGGGATTTACAAGTGCAGGGATGCTCATTGTCATCATATCTGCATATACGAAGATTTCGCTACCCTTTTTAAGCTCTTCAGCTTTTACTATGTTCTTGGTTTTGTACATAGCAACTTCGACATTTTCGTATGTAACTTCGTAACTTCCGTCCTGAGAATAAATCATACCCTCTTCAACCTTTTCTACGGTCATATAGATAGGTGCATTGTCCATGGCATCTTTCTTTACTATTACATAAAAAGCGAATGCCTGAGGGGGAAGGCTTCTTGTAGTCATTGTGCTTACAACTGCTGTTACAAGGTCGCCCTCTTTAACTTCTACGGGAACGAGGTCTGTGCCTGCGATAAGTGTCTGCTCGCCGATATTGAGTGCAAAGTCTTCGAGTACAATCTGCTCTTCGGTTACTTCCTTAACTACGCCTTCAACAAGCATCTTGTCGGATACGGGTTCGGGAATAACTACTGCTTCCTCTTCGGAAATGAGTACGGGTTCGTCTGCAAATACAGTAAACATTGCAGAGCCTAAAACGGATACCAATAAAATGAGTGCTAAAATTCTTTTCATGTTTTTTCTCCTTTAAAATTCTTTATGTATTTATTTGTTTCTGTCTATAATACTTACAAGCGATGCAAAAGGTTGCAAAAAAAATAAAATTTTTTTAAAAAATCGGAGACGATTTATTATAACGCGTCTCCGATGTAATGTCTGATATTATTCCTTAGTGAATTTTGTCCATCTGGGTAGTACCGCTATGCAGAGAATTCCGCAAATAACTATGGTTATAAGCCAGCTTGCCCCAACGCCTTTCCACGGCATAAATTCTGCCATTCTTGCAAAAAGGTATGATGCAAGGATGTTTCCGATGCTGGCAGTTGCATTCAAAATACCCGACACAGTACCGATTCTGCCGTATCTTTCAAAGTGAAGAGCCGCAAAGGACTGGCTGAACGGTCCTGCACCATGGATGAGTATAATAGCAACGGAGAGTGCAACAAGTATCCATGCATAGTGTATACCGCCAACAAAGCAAACTACCGCCAATGGAATGAGGCTTACCGCATACAAAATGAGCTGTGCCTTAGCTTCGTTTTTGGTTATCCCGGACTTCATAAACCCTGCAACAAATGTTCCGAGTGCAGAGAAAATAATAAGAATTGAGCTAAGTCTTGTGGATATAGCGGCAGGAAGATTGCTGTACGACTCCATGAGCATAACGGGAGTCATCATCTTGATACCGTTGTCTATAGCTACTCTCAAAAGACAAATAATAAGGAAAGCTATAAGACCCGAAGAAAGCATAAGAGGAAGCATGGGCTTCTTTTCTGTTTGATTTGCTTTGCTGTCGGCACTTTCTACATCTTCTTCTACCATTTTGCCTTCGAGGTAGTGATTTAGCACAGCGTAAATTGCCATGGTTATAAGAAGGCTTATGATAGCTACGAGAAAGTTGTTTTGCCAATGCTTTATAAAAGATGCAATAAGCATACTCATGCCCAAACCGACACTTGTTGAAAACAGAAGCCAAAAAACGGCTGTGCCTCGCATCTTGGGCGCAATCTGTGTAGACACAATCTTAAATACACCGGGCCATACACCAAACTGAATTATAGCGTTAAATACCCATGCACCCATCATTACATAGTAGCTCTGATTAAAGTATATGATTATATTGGATACTACCGAGCCTGCAAGACCTATCATAATAAGCTTGTATGGCGAATGCTTATCTACCGCAAATCCGCCTACCACCTGAAAAGGTGCATAAACAAGCCAGAACACGGCATTTATAAGACCTGTCTGCGACTTGGTCATAAATCCTTCTTCAACTATAACTGCCATAGCCGATGTAAACATGTTTTTTGTCATATACACTACTGCATACAATAAAAACAGAAATACAAACAGTACAACACTAAGGCGTATGCTTTTAAGATATCTTTGCTTTTGCATAGCTTAAACCTACCTCTTTTTATTTATATTTAAAAACAAGCATGCTAAAATGCACAACAAACACATTCTAACACAAAATTTTCCATTTTTCAATAAAAAGAATGCATCAAATTACAAATAATTGAAGCGTTTGTTTTATAAAAAAAGACGACTTCAAACGAAGTCGCCTTTTATATGTATTAAACATTAGTCTTCCATAGCTTTGAGAATGTTTTCCAAAACAGTAACGCAATCGCCTACTATTTTGTAATCTGCCACGGCAAATATAGGAGCTTTGGGATCGGTATTTATGGCAATAATCTTCTTAGCACCGCCAATACCTGCCAAATGCTGTACAGCACCGGAAATACCACAACAAATAAGTAAATCGGGAGCTACGCTATAACCTGTCTGTCCTATCTGTCCGCTGTACGGACAAAAGCCCATATCTACGAGGGGTCTTGTTGAACCAACCTGACCACCGAGTTTGTCTGCCAAAGCTTTAACAAGCTTTAAATTCTTCTTCTGACCGATACCACGGCCTGCAGCAACTATAATCTTGCTCTGGCTGATATCTTCGCCACGGCTTATAGCTGTTTCCTTAAGAAGCTTAACAACACTATCCTCACCTTCATAGGTAAATGTTACGGGCTCGCGGTCTTCCACTTCCATAGGTTCGGGAAGAGGCAGAACACCGGGGCGAGCTGTAGCCATCTGAGGACGGTTTGTAGCTGTACGGATGGTAGCCATCATGTTACCGCCGAATGCAGGACGAGTCTGGAGGAGAAGACCTGTTTCTTCTTCTATACTGAGTTCTGTACAATCGGCAGTTAAGCCTGTCTGAAGTGCTGCAGCCACTCTGGGAGCAAAAGCACGACCAAAGGGAGTAGCACCAACAAGAAGTATATCGGGTTCAAACTCATTTGCAAGATTAATTAAACAATCTGCATAGGGTTTTTCTAACTTTTCGTTTAAAGCTGAGCCTGTGCTGTATATAACTTCGTCTGCACCGCATGCATAAAGAAGCTTGATGCTTTCTTTAGAAACATTTCCTAATACAACAGCATAAAGAGCACGACCACTTTCTGCTGCCAAAGTTTTGCCTCTACCTAAAAGCTGTAAGCCAACAGGCAAAAGTTCATTTTCCTGAACTTCACAATAAACCCAAAGGGCACCTTTTTTAATCTGCTCCATGGAGTACCTCCCTAAATATCTGAACCAACTGCTCAGCCTGCTCTGTTTCGCTGCCTGTGATTTCCTGAGCTTCGCCACGTACAGGAGGTGTAAATGTCTTTACAACCTGTGTGGGAGAACCCTTTAAACCACAACGAGCAACATCAGCGCCAAGATCTTCTGCAGTAAAGGTCGGAATTTCGGCATCACGGCCCTTAATCATACCGGGAATTGTGGGGAGCTGGGGTAAATCCTGTCCCTTAGCTACGGTGATAAGTGCAGGAAGAGGTAAGTAAAGTTCCTGCTCTACATCGTCCCATACACGGCGAACTACTAAGTGGTCTTCTGCCATTTCAAGGATTTCGCATACATCAGATACATGCGGTATACCAAGGTGCTGAGCGAGCTCAGGACCTATCTGTGCGGTATCGCCGTCAACAGCCATCTTACCGCATACAATAAGGTCTGCTCCACCGAGCTTTTCTATACCGAGAGAAAGAGCGTATGATGTAGCAAGAGTATCTGCACCTGCAAATACACGGTCAGAAAGAATTGCACCGCCATCTGCACCACGGCTTATAGCGTCACGAAGAACTTTCTGAGCTGCGGGAATACCCATAGTAATTGCAGTAAGAGTGCCACCGACGCCGTTGCGAATGTCTATGGATGTCTGGAGTGCATACAAATCGAAGGGATTTGTTACCGCGTTTCTGCCTGTACGCACGATAGTTTTGGTAAGCGGATCTATGCTTGCTGTAGCTGCAGCAGGCACTTGTTTCATACAAACAATTATTTTCATCACTTTACCTCCCCTTGCGGTGCAAACAGATTGCCACGACCGAGCATCCACTTGGGATCGAACGCAGCCTTTACGCTCGCCATTTCGCTAATGTGCTCTTTTCCATACATAACTTCAAGGAAAGGAGCTTTGAGTTTACCTACGCCGTGTTCAGCGGAAACAGCGCCTCCCATACGGGAAACTTCGCCTGCCCACTTGGCAAGGAGTGCCTTGCCTCGGCTGTATTCATCCATATCTCTGGGTAAAATGTTTACATGGATATGGTTATCGCCTATGTGACCCCAAGCTGCATGGAGTAAGCCTTCTTCTTTGAGAGTTGTCTCGTACAAATTAAGAAGTTCTTCGAAGTATTCGTCGGGAACAGCTAAGTCGCCACCAACTTTTGTAACTTCGGGGTATGTACGCTTGGTACGCTCTACCTGCATGTTTACGCTTTCGGGAACAGCATGACGGAAGAAATGAAGCATATCGCGGTCGCTATCGCTGCAAGCAACCCATGTGTTTTCGGGGTTACCGCCTGCCTTTTCGCAGTACTCGCTGAGTGCTTCCAAAAGTGCATAAGCTTCTTCCTCGCCATCGCAATGAAGCTCTGTATATACAGCGCAACCATATGCTTCGGGTAAGAAAGGAAGACCTGCAAAAGCTGTGCTTTCTGCCTTCTGTCTGCGCAAGATATCGAGTGCACAAGCATCGAAGTATTCTATAGCAACTATGCCCTTTTCTATCTGTCTTGCAAGCTTTGTATAAGCTGCAGCTGCCGGCTCATTGGGGAAGAATGCAGTAACACCCCAGGAAAGTGCACTAACAGGGAGAAGTGAGAGCTCTATCTCTGTTAATACAGCGAGTGTACCGTCACTGCCAATGAGAAGGTCTAATGCATCCATATCTGCACAGCAGTAGTAACCGGAAGCATTTTTACAATTTGGCATTTTGTATGTAGGAAGCTTTACATTAACTGTATTGCCTTCCTGTGTGGGAATGGTAAGCTCCAATCCCTTTGCAAAGATTTCGCCTCTGCGGATAGATATTGTCTGACCATCTGCCAGAACACCCTTGATTGCCTGAATGTGCTCACGAGTTGCACCGTAGTGATAGCTACGAGCACCCGAAGCGTTACATGCAACCATACCGCCGATAGCAGCTGTGCTTTCGGTTGGGTCGGGAGTAAACATCTGCACGGGAGCTTTGCCAAAAGCGGCAAATACTTCCTTAGCTTCTTCTGTCCAAGAACTTGTATCAAAAGAACGCGCAGCTATAGCCTTGTTTAATTTCTGAAGAATTACACCGGGCTGTACGTTTACGAAAAATTTATCATCTTCCACACGCATACCGAGCACCTTGTCCATTCTGGACATATTGAGTATGTGTCCACCAAAAGGTACTGCAGCAGAAGCAAGACCTGTACGGCTACCCTGAATTGTAACAGGTGTTCCTGTTTCATAAAGCTGTGACATAATGTCACAAACCTGTTCATGAGTTTCGGGGAAAGAAATAGTTTCAGCGTGACCTACCTTTTTGGATTCGTCACGTAAATATTCTTCATCTGCGCTTACAAGGTTACGAATAAGTGTCTGATCCATATTTTTCACCTCATTTTATTTTTAAGCTAGTATTTTCATAAGTTCTGCGGCATTTCCGTCAAATTTCAGAATCATATCTATGATTTTTTCAACTTCTGCTTCGCT
>JAZLCB010000106.1:0-7583 GCA_045614005.1 Clostridia bacterium | reverse complement strand
TTTAACGATGCAGTGGCGTAAAAACACGCACCCAAAACGGGTTCGGATACTGACGCAACTGCTTAAGCACACGAGAGTTGAACCTCGCATGGTTTTAAAATACCAATTTAGTCTTATACTGCGTAAAATCTCTTGAAAATACGTCAGTATTCTCTGCGAGATTTTATTTGTCTAAACCAAAATTGGTTATTTTAAAACTCTTCGACCTTAAATTCATTAAAATTTAGTGCAATTTTAATGCGGAGGACGAAGGTAGGCTGACGCCTTGCGAGGACGACAAATTAAAAGTGTGCAAATTTTAAAAATTTAAGGCATACGGGGTTCGGCTCCCGTGTGCTTAGAGTATCATTGTACCGATACCGTGGTCGGTGAATATTTCAAGAAGAATGGAGTGCATTATTCTGCCGTCTATTATGTGTACTCTTTCTACACCGTTTTCTACAGCTTCTTTGCAGCCGTTTACCTTGGGTATCATACCGCCTGTTATAGTGCCGTTTGCAATGAGTTCATCCACTTCGTCAGTCTGGATTTTGTGGATGAGTTCTTCGTTCTGATCAAGAACACCGCGTACATCGGTTAAGTACATAAGCTTTTCAGCATTTAATGCTTCAGCCACTTTAGCGGCAACTGTGTCTGCGTTTATGTTGTAGCTGTTACCCTCGTCGTCTACACCGATAGGAGCTATTACAGGGATGTATTCGTCATCGGTAAGAAGGTCAATTACCTTGGTGTTTACATCTATTACATCACCTACAAAGCCGATATCCTTCTTCTCGCCGTTCACTTCTGTATAGAGCTTTTTGCACTTTAAGAGGTTGCCGTCAAGACCGCAAAGACCTATAGCCTTTCCGCCTGCGTGGTTCAATTTAGATACTATGTCCTTGTTGGTTTTGCCCACAAGGACCATCTGTGCTATACCTACGGTTTCCTCTGTGGTAACGCGAAGACCGTTTATAAACTCACTCTCAATGTTATAAGTCTTGAGTGCATTTGATATATCGGGTCCACCGCCGTGAACCACGATAGGATTAAGACCTACATATTTAAGAAGGGTTATATCATCCATTACCGACTTTTTGAGGTCTTCGTTTATCATGGCATTACCGCCGTACTTTATTACTATTTTCTTTTTGTAAAGTCTGCGTATGTAGGGAAGAGCCTCTATTAATATATCGGCTTTTTTAATCATTGTTTCTATTGTGTCGTTTTTGTGCGCAAGACCGCTCATAGTATTAACTCCTTATAGATAGAATGCAGGGTTATTTATACCCGCTGTTTCGTCGAAGCCCATCATTATGTTCATGTTCTGTATTGCCTGACCTGCCGCACCCTTAAAGAGGTTGTCTATTGCAGAGGATACTACAACTCTCTTTAATCTGTGGTCTACCTTGAAGCCGATTTCTACAAAGTTGGAGCCGGCTACATTCTTTGTTTCGGGAAGTGTACCGGGTGTAAGCACTCTTACAAAGTGCTCGTCCTTGTAGAAGTCTGCAAAAATCTTGTATATTTCTTCGTCGGACATATCCTGCTTCAAGTTTGCATAGCTTGTTGCAAGTATGCCTCTTTTCTGGGGTATGAGGTGAGGAGTAAAGGAAAGCATTATTTCTTCACCTGCAGCATGTCCGAGTTCCTGCTCAATTTCGGATGTGTGTCTGTGTGTTGCAATTTTGTATGCCTTGGAGTTTTCGGTACATTCGCAGAAGCTGTAAGGAAGCTTTTCTGTTCTGCCCGCACCTGTAACACCGGATTTAGCATCTATTATTATGTTGTCCTTATGTACAACGCCTGCACTAAGAAGAGGATAGAGCGAAAGTATGGAGCAGGTAGTGTAGCAACCGGGGTTACCGACTATTGTAGCTTCCTTAATTTTCTCTCTGTGGATTTCGCAAAGACCGTATACGGATTTTGCGAGTATTTCAGGAGCGCAATGAGGCTCGCCGTACCACTTTTCGTATACTTCCTTGGAGTCGTAGCGGAAGTCTCCGCTTAAGTCTATTATCTTGATGCCTTTTTCGTATATTGCAGGTATTACTTCTTTAGATGCACCGTGAGGAAGCGCGGTAAATACGAGGTCGCAGTTTTCTGCAATGTCGTCTACATTAAGCTCACAGCATTCCATTTCGCATACATTGCGAAAACTCGGATATATTTCCGATATCTTCTTTCCTACAAAGCTGTGAGATACAAGTCTTGTTATTTTTACATTGGGATGTCCCATAAGGATTCTCACGGTTTCTATACCCGCATATCCTGTTGCTCCGAGAACACCAACTCTTAACATTTTTGTTCATCTTCTTTCTTATTATATATATTCGCAATTAAAGCCATTATAGATTATATTACAAAGCATTCTGTTTGTCAAATACTTTGTAGCACTAATTTTAGTAATAAAAAAACAGAAGTAAGGCCTTAATCAGCATTACTTCTGTATTCGTTGATTATTTCTATGTTTTGCAGCAGTAACTCTTTTTCCTTAGAACTAAAATTCTCGGTCATTTCTAGGATTTTTTCAATAAAGTGATTGGTGCCTGATTTGCTGTTTAAATCTCCGAAAAGCAGACTGTCTATAGATGTTTCAAGAACATTGGCAATTTTCACCAAAGTTTCAAGTGAAGGTATGCCTTTTGCTCTTTCTATCTGACCTATAAATGTAGTTGAAACATCCAGCTTTTCTGCTAACTGTTCCAAGGTGTATTTTTTCTCTTTTCTTTTTACACGGATATGCTTTCCCAACAATTCGTAGTTCAAAACATTAACACCTACCTTTATTTTATTTTAACACCCACCATACAGTATTAACAGAATGCAAAGGTACAAAACATTAACTAAAATCTTTATTTTCTATTGACAGTTATGCTAGTTTTTGTTATAATATGTCACAATAGGAGGTGATGATTTTGAAAAACAAGTCATTTTTTTCGCAAATTATGTTGTTGGTTATTGTACTGGTAATTTGCATTGTTTTGACAGTTGGCATCGCTTTTTTATTGGGTTCTTCCAGTACGGATTTATTTGATTTTAAAAACCTGAATTTATCCAATGTAATACCTGTTTTGGTGATAGGGGGATTTATTACATGTGTTGCTGTGGGAATAATTGTACTTTTTGTTGCAAAAGAAACTTTTTTAAAAGTAAAAAAACATCTGTATGATGATAATGGAGGAGATAAGAAATGAAGTGTACTAACCATCCCGAAGTTGAAGCGCAGGGAATGTGCGCATATTGCGGAAAGCCATTTTGTGCAGATTGCCTTGTGGAAGTAAAAGGAAGAATGTATTGCAAAAACGATCTTGGCAATGTTCTTGATGAGGCAAAGCAGTCTTCTGCCGGACAGCCGACAATTAACATTACCAACAGCAATGAGAGTGTTAACACCAACAACAATGTAAATGGCGGTTTTTATGGTGCACCGACAAAAAGCAAAACAGTAGCCTTGATTCTGTGTATTATCGGTTTCCTTGGTATTGGCGGTCTCCACAGAATGTATGTCGGCAAGGTCGGAAGTGGTGTTTTGCACTTCTTTACATATGGAATTTGCGGTATAGGAACAATAATTGATTTAATTTCAATTTTGTCCGGTGGTTTTAGAGATAGCTATGGCAGACCTCTGTTATAAAGAACAAAGTATTAACAAATATAAAAAGCATACCTTGCATTCATTGGGTGTAGGGTTTGCTTTTTTTGTTGTTTTATTTATTCTGACGAAGAAATTTTCAATTTCATTGTGTCCGATTAAAGCAATCTTTGGAGTTTCTTGTTTTGGTTGTGGTATGACAAGGGGGTTTATAGCTATATTGGAACTTGATTTTAAAAGTGCCTTTGAATATAATGTGTTATCTGTTCCGATATTTCTAAGCATTGGTTTGTTTTCGGTGATTTTGTTAATAGATTATTCTTTTGATAAGAACTGTGCTTTTAGAGTAGAAAAATTACTTGCACAAAAATATATGTATCCGATTTATGTGCTTATTCTGATAATAGCAACAATTTTAAATAACTTGGATTAAAAGATTAAGTTCACAAAAATTGATACAAAGCATAAAGCATCGCATTGCAAGGCGGTGCTTTTGTTTGATTTCTGAGCGACTTGTGTACTTAACCGGCGGTAATGTTTAAAAAAGCGAGGGTTATTGTACTACTTCTTGACACCTTGTTTTAATACAAGTATAATAATTGTATTGTAAAATGGGGGTGATGTTTTGAACGGTCAGGAAAAGATAAACGGCGAAGTTATTCATATTATATATTCCAACGATGACAACAGCTACAAAGTTATGGAAATGGAAAACGAGAACGAAAGCTTCATAGCCGTGGGCTATTTTCATGCAGTTGCCGAGGGAGAGAGCCTCTGTCTTACAGGCAAGTGGACAAGCCACCCCACATATGGCGACCAGTTCAAAGCAGACATGTTCGAAAAGATACTCCCCGCCACCTGCGAATCTATAGAACGATATCTCGCTTCGGGTATTATAAAGGGTATCCGCAAGGCAACTGCCACAAAACTTGTGGAGAAGTTTGGCGAGGACACTCTTTCGGTTCTGGAGTCCGAACCCCATCGCATAGCACAGATTAAGGGCATAAGCTTAAGTAAGGCAGTCAAAATGCAGGAAAGCTATCTTGCACAGCTTGGCTCTACATCTCTTGTCATGTTTCTGCAGGATTGCGGTATATCGGTTCGCGCAGCCGCTACTATATACAAGAAGTTCGGCACCGCCGCAATAGATATTATAAAGACAAATCCGTATATTCTCTGCGAGGAGATAGAGGGCATCGGTTTTAAAACAGCAGACGGCATAGCACAAAAGCTCACCGTTTCGCCCGACAATATCAACAGAGTCCGCGCAGGCGTTCTTTATACATTAAAGTACAATACCCAGTTCGGTCATACCTATCTTCCGCGCAGTATTGTCATAAGTGCCTCTTGCACACTTTTGGGTGTGTCGGAGGAGAGCGCGCAAAATGCAACCGATAAGCTTATAAAAGACGGTGTTCTCTATTCGTCATACGATAACGGCACGGAAAATATCTACATATATTCACACTACCTTTGCGAACAGTATGTAGCATCAAGAATATGCGAACTTAGCGAGTTCAAATATAAATACAAAACCGCCGATGTGGAGAAACAGCTTGATATTATAGAAAAGAAGCACAAGATAAACTTTGCATCGCTTCAGCGTCAGGCTGTAATAAGTGCCATGCAAAATGGCGTAATGGTTATAACAGGCGGACCGGGAACAGGTAAGACCACAATCATAAATGCAATTATAGACATAATGAAATCCAACGGGCTCACCGTGGCGCTTACTGCACCTACGGGTCGTGCTGCAAAGAGGATGAGTCAGGTGTGCTCGCTCGAGGCAAAGACCATTCACAGACTTCTCGAAGCAAGCTTCCGCACCGATGACAGCGAAACACAATTTATGATAAACGAATCCAGCCCCATAGAGAGCGATGTTGTCATAGTAGACGAAATGTCCATGGTGGATATCGTGCTTGCAAACCATCTTTTAAAAGCAATAAGGACAGGCACAAGACTTATATTAGTCGGTGATATCAATCAGCTTCCGTCTGTAGGACCGGGCAATGTGCTAAGGGATATTATAGAAAGTGGCAGGGTAGAGGTAATCCGCCTTACCGAGATTTTCCGTCAGGCGCAAAAGAGCCTTATAGTAACCAACGCCCATGGCATAAACGAGGGCAGATACCCCGTTCTTACAGAAAAGGACAAGGATTTTTTCTTTGCCGACATTCCAAACGGCGCAGACGGTGTCAAGTATATAGCTTCGCTTTGCTCGGAAAAGCTCCCCAAAGCATACGGAATAACGAGTTTTGATGTGCAGGTGCTCTCTCCGTCCAAAAAAGGCATTGCAGGAGTAAATAACTTAAACGATATTCTGCGAGAGGTACTCAATCCCGCCTCCAAGGACAAAAAGGAGCACGACTTCGGCTTCCGCCTTTTCCGCGAGGGTGACAAGGTTATGCAGATACGCAACAACTACGACATCCGCTGGGAGGATACCACTACATCCCGACTGGGCAATGGTGTTTTCAACGGTGATGTAGGCACTATAACCTCTATAAGAAATGACTTAAAAACAATAACCATTGTGTTCGATGAACGCAAGGTTGTATATGAATTCAAAGATATTTCCGAGGAAATAGAGCTTGCCTATTGCGTAACCATACACAAAAGTCAGGGCAGTGAATTCCCTGTTGTTATTATCCCCATGTACGATGCACCCCATATGCTTATAAACCGCAATCTTCTCTACACGGGTGTCACCAGAGCCAAGAGCATTGTTGTGCTTGTCGGCAGGGAGGAAATAGTGCATCGAATGGTAGATAACAACAGAGAGGACAGACGCTATTCGGGACTTTGCAAGAGGATAAAAGAGCATGAAAGCATTACACCATTTTAAAAGAATTTCAAATACTATTTTGGATTTTGTTTACCCCAAGCATTGCATCTTTTGCGGTAATAGCATAACAGCTTACAACAGCATGGCTATTTGCGACGGGTGCAAAGACAAGGAAATTACATGCAAATATGTTCGCGACGACAGATATCATTTTGACGAAGCGGTGGTTGTGCTCAAATACGAGGGTGCAGTAAAGAACGCTATGTTAAATTACAAGTTCAGGTCTATAAAGTATTATGCCGACACATATGCATACATTATGGACAAGGCTACAAAGGACAGGGAATATTTAAAGAAGGCTGTTATCTGTCCTGTACCATTGTCAAAATACCGTGCAAGAGACTACAGCCAGACCGAGCTTCTGGCAAAGGAGCTTTCTGCTTTGTGGGGAGTAGAGTATACACCCGACCTTCTGTACAGGTCGCGTCCCGTATCACAGCTTAGCAAGATGAAGCTTCCCGAACGAAGATTTTATATACATGGCTCTATAGATGTTAATCCGCAGTATGATGTATACGGCAAGGATGTACTTATAATAGATGATATTTATACAAGCGGTACAACCGCAGACGAATGTGCAAGAATATTAAAAACATACGGTGCAGAGAGGGTGTTTGTGCTCTGCCCGTGTTATGACTGACAGAGGAAATCAAGCTATGGCATTACAGGTAGAAAGTATTACAAAAGCATACGGAACAGATATAATATTAAACAAGGTTTCGCTCACCGCGTCCGACAATGAGCGTATCGGACTTATCGGTGCAAACGGAGCAGGTAAATCCACTCTCCTCAAAATCATTGCAGGCGACCTTTCGTACGATGAGGGAAGAATTCTTACGCCCAAGGATTGTACAATAGGATTCTTAAGGCAGGATTGTACCCTCGAGGACAAAAGCACCATAACCGAATATATGATGGCGGCTTTTGCGGAGCTTATTGCCATGGAGGATGAACTGCGCGCACTTGAGGAGCGAATGGCTCTTGGCGACAGCGACCCCGAACACGACAGAATCCTTGGCATCTACGCTTCAAAGAGCGAAGTGTTCGAAAAAAACGGCGGGTTTGATATCAAAACAAGAATAAACACGGTACTCACAGGTATGGGATTTGATAAATTTGATAAGAACATGCTTGTGTGCAATCTGTCAGGTAGCGAAAAAA
>JAZLCB010000105.1:0-3357 GCA_045614005.1 Clostridia bacterium | reverse complement strand
AGTATGCACACAGCTCGCATTGTGTTACCTTTGGCTTTTCCATAATTATTCTCCCTTAAGCACACGGGAGTCGAACCTCGTATGCCTTAAATTTTTAAAATTTGCACACTTTTTATTTGTCGTCCTCGCAAGGCGTCAGCCTACCTTCGTCCTCCGCATAAAAATTGTACTAAATTTTATGTATTTAAGGTCGAAGAGTTTTAAAATAACCAATTTTGGATTAGATAAATAAAATCTCGCAGGGAATACTATAGGTATTTTCAAGAGATTTTATGCCGTATAAGACTAAATTGGTATTTTAAAACCATGCGAGGTTCAACTCTCGTGTGCTTAAGCAGTTGCGTCAGTATCCGAACCCGTTTTGGGTGCGTGTTTTTACGCCACTGCATCGTTAAAATACTCGCAAATGCGTCAGCATTAGCTCCGTTTTTGCCTCGCATTGACGCAAAAACACAGCACCGAAAATTCTTTGAACCAAAATCAAGACAAAATAGATTGTTTTTCGAGGCGACAGGTCGCAGGAATACTGTCGTATTTCAAGACCGACAACGAAGAAAAACGGCTATTTTACTTGAGTTTGGCGGTTTCGGATACTAACGCAACTGCTTAAATTAAAAAATGCGCCGGCGCAGAGCCGACGCACGAAAAATGCACGACTCTGGGTGCGAGCCATTTTTAACCAACCATAAAGTGTATGCTAAAAATTGAGTCTGCATTTTTGCCGAAACAAAAACACATACACAATGTGGTTGAAGATATTTAAAATAGCTCGCATGGTTATAGTATCATATATATGGTTAAAAGTCAATCGCGAATACTGTCGCATTTTGACAGAAGCAGAATTTTTGTTTGATTGGCACAAAAAAGAAGCCTCCCGCAAAATGCGAAAGGCTAAAATTTAATTAAGAGTTGATCAATTTATCAACAAGTGAGTTATCTTCGTTTATGAGATAAATAAGTTTTTTGGCAGTAGGAGTAGGAACTGATTTGCCACATTCCCACGCTTCAACTGTACGGCATGAAACACCCAAAATATTAGCAAAGGCTTTTTGAGTCATTGAAAGGGAGTTTCTTACATCCAAAACATTTACATTTGGAAGTGCTTGCTTTCTGGCAAAGGTTTCTGCGCTTGCTTTGCCCTTTTCGTAGGCAAGGGCTTCATTCAAGCCATCCATGATGCCCGAAAAAAAGTCAACATTTTTAAAGTTTTCTTCGATTTGTTCAACTGTAAGAGAGGATTTAAAACGAAAATCTTCCATGATATCACTCCTTTTTTATTGCATCTACCAGGGTTTTTATAGCTTGCCTTTGTTCTTCTGACAGGTTTTCCTGAACATTTTTAGGATATGCAAAAAGAAAATATATTTTCTCTTTTTCAAAGATGTCAAGGTATATTACGCGACCGCCGCCACTTTTTCCGCGACCATCCAATTGGATTCGCATCTTCCTCGCTCCGCCCGTTCCTTGAATTACATCGCCTGTTTTAGGGTTTTCCAAAAGGATATCTTCAAGGCTTTTTAAGCTTTCTGTGCTTAAACCCATAGCTTTCCAACAAGCTAAAAAGGGTTTTGTAAAAACAAACTCTTTTGTCATATGCTCACTTCTTTGTTTTGAAATAACTACGATAATACCGTAGTTATTTATATTATATACGATAATACCATAGTTGTCAACTGCTTCCCAAAATAAAGATATGAATTAAGGGCGCAAAAAGGAAGCCTCCCGCAAAATGCGAAAGGCTATGTTTAGTTCTTGTTATAAAAGCGGATTTTTGCTATTTAACACGGGGCTTCAAAAAAACAGTGCAGAACGAGAGAAAGTCAGTATAATTCGCATAGCGAATTATACCTTGCCCGAAGCTGTATAAAGATACTGCGAGGGTGACTTCTCTCGGAGTTCAATGACAAAAAAAGAATCCGCAATTATAAAATCACGGATTCTTGTAATTGTTAAATTATATGTCATTGAACGCTCTGTGCATTTTTTAATTAATACTATGCAGAGACACAAGAAAATGGATGCAGACGAGGAGTAGCGACGAAGACAGTACAAAGGTACGGCAAGGAGCCACGACGAAGTAAGCAAGGGCGCAAAAAAAGAAGCCTCTCGCAAAAAATGCGAAAGGCTATGTTTAGTTCTTATTATAAAAGTGGATATGCGCCCTTGCGGTGCATCCATTTTATTGCGTCGATCAATCTGCTGTGTAGGGGAGAAGTGCTATATGTCTTGCTCTCTTTATAGCAGTAGTAAGCTGTCTCTGGTGCTTAGCACATGTACCGCTTATTCTTCTGGGAAGAATCTTAGCTCTTTCAGAAACATATCTTCTAAGCTTAGCTATATCCTTGTAATCGATTTCAGCTACTTTATCTACACAAAAAGCACAAACTTTCTTCTTGGACTTTCTGCGGAAAGCTCTTTCTTCAGCCATTTGTAAAACCTCCTTTTATTATTGAGTCGTCTTCTTTAGAACGGCAGGTCATCATCTGCAGGCATGGGGATAAATCCATCGTCTGCACCAAAGGAATTTGCAGTAGTGTTGTTGTTTGCTGCAGGAGTAGAAGGAGCGCTGTCGGATTGAGACTTGCTGTCTACAAAGCTTACTTCATCTGCTACTACTTCAGTAATGTACACTCTCTGTCCGTCTTCTCTGTCGTAGGATCTTGTCTGTATGGAACCGCTTATGCCTACCATACGACCCTTAGAAAAGTACTTGGAAATAAATTCCGCCTGCTGTCTCCATGCAACGCAGTTGATAAAGTCTGCGTCGTAACCGCCCTCAGCGTTCTTGAAGCGTCTGTTTATAGCGAGCGTAAAGCTGCATACGGAAACACCGCTTCCTGTTGTTTTGAGCTCAGGGTCTTTTGTCAATCTGCCAACCAGAATTGCTTTGTTCATTAGTTTTCACCGGCCTTTACTATTTTCTTACAACTATAGTTCTTAAGATACCGTCTGTGATGTTGTATACTCTTTCGAGTTCGGCAATAAATTCAGCCTGGCTTTCGAAATTAACCAAAACATAGTAACCCTCTGTTTTGTAATCGATAGGATATGCCAGTCTTCTCTTGCCCCAAACGTCTACGGATTCTACTGTAGCGTTTGCTTCGATGAGAGCTTTGAACTTTTCTGTTGTGGCATTGATCTGGTCTTCTGTTAAAGCCGCGTCAATAACAAAGATGGTTTCGTACTTGTTCATAACATTTTCCATGTCGTTTCACCTCCTTTTGGACTTTGGCCTCAGATATTTATCTGAAGCAAGGAAAGTATGCATATGCATACTCATGTATTATACATCATACAATATATTTTGTCAAGGTAAATTTTTTACTTTACAAAATGTATTTTATATGCTATACTTTG
>JAZLCB010000104.1:0-4861 GCA_045614005.1 Clostridia bacterium | reverse complement strand
TGGGACTACGGCCCCCTTGGTGTTGGATTCAAGAACAATGTTAAAAAAGCATGGTGGAAGAAGTTTATTCAGGACACCAACTTAAATGTAGGTCTCGACTGCGCTATTCTTATGAATCCCGAAACATGGGTTGCATCGGGTCACTTAGGTTCTTTCTCCGATCCTCTTATGGATTGTAAGGAATGTAAGGCACGTCACAGAGCAGACAAGCTCATAGAAGACTTTGCTCACGAAAACGGCAAGGACGTTGTAGTAGACGGCTGGACCAAAGATGTAATGGAAGCTTACATAAAGGATAACGGCATCACATGTCCTAGCTGCGGTAAGGCAAACTTTACAGATATCCGCGAATTCAACCTTATGTTCAAGACCTTCCAGGGTGTAACAGAGGATTCTTCTTCTACAGTATACCTCCGTCCCGAAACAGCACAGGGTATATTTGTAAACTTTAAGAATGTACAGAGAACTTCCAGAAAGAAAGTTCCCTTTGGTATAGGTCAGATTGGTAAGTCCTTCCGTAACGAAATAACTCCCGGCAACTTTACATTCAGAACAAGAGAGTTCGAACAGATGGAACTCGAATTCTTCTGCAAGCCCGGTACAGACCTCGAATGGTATGAATACTGGAAGAAGTTCTGTATGGACTTCCTCCTCTCACTCGGCATGAAGGAAGAAAACTTAAGATACCGTGACCACTCTCCCGAAGAGCTTTCGTTCTATTCCAAGGCTACTTGCGATATAGAGTTTGTATTTCCATTTGGTTGGGGCGAGCTCTGGGGTATTGCCGACAGAACAGACTACGACTTAAAGCAGCATCATGAACACAGCGGTCAGAACATGGAATATGTAGACCCTGTTACAAACGAAAAATACATTCCTTACTGCGTAGAGCCTTCGCTCGGTGCAGACCGTGTGGCTCTTGCATTCCTTGTGGAAGCATACGACGAGGAAGAAGTAGGCGAGGGCGATACAAGAGTAGTTATGCGCCTCCATCCTGCACTTGCACCTGTTAAGGCAGCTGTACTTCCTCTCTCTAAGAAGCTTTCTGACAAAGCTCTCGAACTCTTCGAGAAGATGTCCAAGAAGTTCCCCTGCGAATTTGACGAAGCAGGCAGCATAGGTAAGAGATACCGCCGTCAGGATGAAATCGGTACACCCTGGTGTATTACATACGATTTCGATACCGAAGAAACAGGCAAGGTAACAGTAAGAGACAGAGATACAATGCAGCAGATTACACTCGATATAGACGAAGTAATTCCATATATCGAAAAGCATCTTGAATTCTAATTAATAAAGTCGGTGTGTAGAGATTGCACACCGACTTTTTATTTACAAAAAGTTCAATATTTACCCATTGAAATAGCGTATTGATAGTGATAGAATATACACTATAACATATAATGAGGAGAGTTTATGCATGAAGAAGAAAGTTTCAATTTTAATAGCTATGCTCATTTTGGTGTGTTCCTTTCCTATAGCACACGCTACGGAGCCGACGATACAAAACGAACAAAATTCCGCAAGCGAGGAGATATACGATTTGTCTCTTGCAGATGCCATTGAGATGGCGTTTGCAGATAATGAGAGACTCCTTGCAAACGAGCAGAAGCAGATTGCTGCGGAAATATCCATAGATAGTGCCTATCTTTCACGCAAACCCTACAAAAAGGCGGTTGTAAATGTTACAAGCAATTTTGAACTTTATTGCCTTAAAGAGGGCTACTACATAAAGACCGCGCAGATGTCTCAGCGTCTTGCCATAGCAGAAGCGGACAAAATCCGTTCTTCCATAGCTTATGGCGTAACAGAAGCTTACTACAATCTTGTTCTTATGAAAAAGCTTACAAACGCGGCACAAAATGCCGTAAGCCTTGCCAATACCAACAAGGCAATAGTGGATGAGCAGTATTCACTTGGGCTTTTGTCTGCATTGGATTACGAAAACGCTTCGCTTGCAAGCATACTTGCAAAAACAAATCTGGATTCGTATGTTATGAATGAAGCTATAGCCGAAGAAAACTTAAAAATTCTTCTTAATATAGACGACAAAAATATAAGAATAAACCCTACAGACGAAATAGAATGTGAGCAATTTGTTTCCGACAGCACCAAAGATGCGCAATTGGCTTCCGAGAGCCGATACGACCTTAATGCCTTAAAGGAAAGTATGGACCTTGCCTATGAGTATTTTGATCTTTCGTCTGTTCTTACAGAAAATTCTGCCACATACAACAGTGCATATTCCTCGTATCTTGATGCCAAGTACAATTACAACTATGCATTAAAGATGACAAAGCTTTCTGTACAAAGCATGTACAATGCTATTCTTTCTGCCAAGGATAAGATGGATATATCCGAGATGCAGTACAATATAAAGCGCAAGGAATACAATGCCGCAAAGCTTAAGTACGAGCTTGGTGTAATAGCCAATGTAGAGCTTACAAAGGCAATAAACGACCTGTATGATGCACAGGTTTCGTATGCCAATGCCAAGCTTACATACCGCATGGCAATAGAAAAGTATAAATACGAGATAACAACAGGACTTTGATACGGAGGTAACAGAATATGAAAATTAAAATATCTTCCCTTATTCTTGCTATCGCTATTGCCTTTACCATGGCAGGATGCGGAGATAAGGATGCTGCCAAGGAAACTGCCGTAGCAGGAATAAATGTAACAGTAGACGAAGTTGCAACAGGAAATATAGAAGAAAAAGTATCTTACACAGGCGAACTCAAAGCGTCAAACGGCTCGGGTGTTTCTGCCAAGGTTTCGGGAACGGTAAACAGCGTTAATGTGGAAGTGGGCGACTATGTTACCAAGGGAAGCGTACTTATGAAAATAGACAGCACACAGTATTCGCTTGCATACAATCAGGCACTTGCCGCATACAACAGCGCAGTAGCGTCCTACAACAATGTAACAGGCGGAAGCAGTGAGCAGGCAAAGCTCAATATCAATCAAGCTCTTGCAAATGCTCAGCTTGCCTATGACAACGCTCTCCAAAACTATAACAGACAAAAGACTCTCTACGATATAGGTGCTGTAAGCAAGGTGGCTTTAGACAGCGCACAGACAACGCTTAATAATGCCAAAATAGCTCTCGACACAGCCAAGAGCAATTCGGAGCTTAATGATAATGTCATAGCTCCGCAGACAAAAGCCAGTGCAAATGCCGCAATAAATCAGGCAAAGGCGGCACTTGATATTGCCGCGTCAAATGTTTCAAACTGTGTGGTTACAGCTCCCGTTTCGGGTTATGTAACCGCCAAGAATGTAAGTGTAGGACAGATGGCAAGCCCCGGAATAGAGCTTTTTTCCATACAGGATACAAATCAAATTGATATAGAGCTTAGTGTTACCGAGTCGGTTATTTCATCTGTTACAACCGATACAAAGGCATACATAAACATTAAGTCCGCAGGTATAGAAAATATGGAAGCTACCGTGTGTGCGGTTGCCAATGCCAAGGATGCCCGTACAGGCATGTACTTAGTTAAGGTTACATTCCCCAATAAAGATGGCAAGATGAAGCTCGGCATGCTTGCCGATGTGTATCTTTCTACAGGTGGTGCCGAAAATGTCCTCACCGTTAATTCAAATGCCGTTATGCTTTCAGGCGAGAAGAGATATGTGTATGTAGCCGAGGGCAACAAAGCCGTAAAGAAAGAAGTTACCATCGGTGCAAGCGACTCGCAGAGAACACAGATTTTGTCGGGATTAAATGAGGGCGATAAGGTCATTGTGGAAGGTAAGGACTTTATAAGCGAAACAAACAACCTTATAAACATCGTTAAGTAAGGAGATGCTCTCTTAGTTATGAATCTTAGTAAATTATCAGTAAAAAGACCTGTTGCCGTTACCATGATAGTTCTTATATTTGTGGTAATAGGTCTGTATTCAGTAACCATGCTTCCTATGGAGATGCTCCCCGAGATGGAACTTTCCATGGCGATTGTATACACCTCGTACCCTAATGTAGGTTCGCAGGAAGTGGAGAACCTTGTTACCAAGACAATAGAGAGCGCAGTAAGCTCTGTTTCGGGTGCTACAGGTATAACTGCTCAGTCGTCCGAGGGCTCTAGTATGGTTATGATAGAGTTTTCGGCAGATACCGATATGGATACTGCCATACAGAACTTAAAGGACAATGTATCCTTAGTAGAGGGGTATCTTCCCGAAGGCGTTACAGAGCCTATGATATTAAAGCTCGACACCTCCATGATGCCTTCTGCTATGATGAGCGTTGCCTACGAGGGAATGGACCTTATACAAACCAAGAAGTTTGTTGAGGAAAATGTTGCAAACAAGCTCGAAGCCGTAGACGGTGTTGCATCTGTAAATGTTACAGGTGCTACCGACCGTATAATCGAGGTGGAGGTTGACCCGCAGAAGCTTTTTGGCTATGGGGTCAGCATGTCCGATGCGGCAAGTGCCATCGCCGCACAGAATATGAACCTGCCTGCAGGCTCAGTAAGCAAAAATTCGCGTGATTATTCGCTTCGTGCGGTTGGTAAATTCAGCTCTGTAGAAGAAATAGAAATAGTACCTCTTGTTACAGCTACAGGACAGGTTGTGTTTCTTAAAGATATTGCTTCTGTAACGGATACATATTCCGATGTTTCCACAATCTCCCGATTAAACTCGCGTGATTCGCTTGCAATAAGCATAACATCGGAGTCCGATGCCAACACGGTTGAGGTTGTAAATGCAATATACAAAGCACTCGACAGCTTAAAGGCACAGTATCCCAAGTTTACATACGAAATGACAATGGAGCAGGGTAGCTATATAGAAGACTCAGTTTCCAATGTTGCATCAAATGCCGTAACAGGCGCACTTCTTGCAATATTCA
>JAZLCB010000103.1:0-5675 GCA_045614005.1 Clostridia bacterium | reverse complement strand
GAAAACAAAAAGTATCCTGTAATAATCCTGCTTCACGGAGCAGGAAGCAGAGGAACAGACCCTGCACCTCTTCTTGCAAATCCTTATTTTTCCGAAACAGAAGTGCACAATCTTGACATAGTTTCCTTTGCACCGCAGTGCTATGCAGATACTTGGTACGATATATTCGAAGAACTTCAGGAGTTTATAGAATTTGCAATAGCACAGCCATACTGCGAAAAGGATAGAGTATATCTCATGGGTGCAAGTATGGGAGGATACGCTACATGGCAGATGGCTATGAGCCGTCCCGAACTTTTTGCCGCTATAGTTCCCATATGCGGTGGCGGTATGTACTGGAATGCAGGCCGTTTAAAGAACATGGGCGTATGGGCTTTCCATGGCGAAGTAGATGATGTTGTCTTCCCCGAGGAAAGCAGAAAGATGGTAGACTATGTAAATATGAAAGGCGGAAACGCCAAACTTACTATCTGCGAGGGTGTATGCCATACTTCATGGCTCAACGCTTACAGAAGCACAGAGCTTTTTGACTGGCTTCTTTCGCACAGATTAGTAGATGGCAAGGCAGAAAGAACAGATTATCAGGGCGCAAAACAGTTTGGTTGATACAAAGGTAATTTGACATGAACGAAAGTGTACACAAAATCTTTAGTAAGTATATTTCTTCGGGCAAGCCTTTTCGTATAAAGCTCCTTGGTGATTCTATAACACAAGGGTGCGGAGGTACAGACTTCCTGCAAAGCGGCGAAAAATTCATAGATGGCTTTGCTCGCAGTCCCGATGGTTTTTCTTGGGCAAATCTCTTCAGAGATTATATGCAGGAAAAATACAACTGCTCCGTTATAAATAACGGCTGTGCAGGGACAAAAATAGAATTTATTCTTGAAAATTACAATATCCTTACATCTTCGGACGACGATATTACCGTTTGCATGATAGGCACTAACAACAGAAACCAAAATATCGCAGAGCCTCCCAAAAAAAGTAAGCAAGAATACCTTGATGCTTTTTACATGAATTTACTTAAGCTTTATTTTAGACTCAAATCCGAAAATAAAGATTTCGTTTTTATGTGCTGTGTACCCACGACACCCGATAGAGAACAAGACACAGAAAAATTGTGGCGTATTTTCCACATGAGTGATCTTAATGAACTTTACAAAAGAGCACACAAAGAAATGGGATTTCCCTTTGTAAGCTTGTATGAGTTGTTCGGAGAATATATTGCATCAGCTAACATAGATATGGATTCTGTTATGTACGATGGACTTCATCCAAATGATGAGGGTTACAAGATAATGTATAACATCATAATCGAAGAATTTGGAGTGTGATTTACTATGGTAAAAAATGAATTTATTGAAAGTCTTATAGACAAAATGTCTTTAGATGAGTTGTGCGGACAGCTTATGGATCTCAATGTAAACGGCAAAATGTCTATTGAAGAATTGGAAGAGCTGGCAAAGAAAATGCGTCCCGGTTCGATTTTTGTTACCAAAAAATCCAAGGAACAGATTGCCCAGATGTCCGAGGTAATAAATAAGTATACTCCTGTTCCGATTATAGTATCCGCAGATATAGAGAGTGGTGCAGGTTGCTGCCTTGCAAGCGAAGAGGTTCTTCCCGAACCTATGGCTTGGGGTGCCGCCAATGACGAAGAACTCATAGAAAGAGCAGGCAAAATAACAGGCGAAATCTGCCGTAAGAATGGTATTCACTGGAACTTTGCTCCCGTAGTAGATATCAACTACAACAAGGATAACCCCGTTACCAATACCCGTAGCGTATCCGACTGCCCCGAGCAGGTAGCCAAGATAGCAGGTGCATATGTACGCGGTATGCAGGAAAACGGCATGATGATAGCAGGCTGTAAGCACTTCCCCGGTGACGGTTTAGACGACAGAAACCAGCACTTCTGTACAGGTATAAACCCCCTTACAAAAGAAGAATGGTTAAAGACCTATGGCTATGTATATAAAAAGATGATAGAAGCAGGCTCTGAGTCTGTTATGGTAGGCCACATAGGTATGCCTGAAATAGAAGAAAATATAGATCCCATATTAGGTGCAAAACCCGGTACATTAAGCTACGAAATAATGACAGGACTCCTTCGTGAAGAACTTGGCTTTGAAGGATGTATTGTTTCCGATGCTATGGCAATGGTAGGAGCGTGTTCCATGACAACTCCCGATAGACTTGCCATAGAATATATAAAAGGCGGCGGAGATGTTATTCTCTTTGCTATAGAAAAAGACTTTGAATGTCTTAAAAAAGCCGTAGAAGATGGCGAAATTTCCATTGATAGAATCAAGGATTCCGTTCGCAGAATTCTTAACATGAAGCTCAAAGCAGGCCTCATAGGCGAAAATGTAGTAGACGAAGCCAAGGTTGAAGTTTCGGGTGATGTAGTTGAAGTTGCTACCGAAATAGCACGCAAGAGTATCACCATTGTAAGAAACTCTCAGAATCTTATTCCTTTAAAACTCAAAAAAGGTGCAAGAATCCTTATGATTAATTTCCAGGCAGTTGCCGCAAAGGATGCACCATACATCAAGCAGCTCGACAGCGTAACCGAAGAACTCCGTAAGAGAGGCTTTGAGGTTGATGTTCATCTTGCTTGCAATGTAAGCCACTACGAGCTCGAAAAGATTAAGGACACCTACGATGTTATCCTTCTTAACTCCAGAATTAGCTCCAAGGATTATCTCGGCGGTACACTCCGTATTAACTGGGATAACATAATGCCTTTCTGGCGTGGTGTTGCTATAGACCATCCGTGCGTTATATTCACATCCTTTGGCGATCCCTACAAGCTCTATGAGCTTCCGTTCCTCCGAACATATGTAAACGCATATTCTTCTTCGCACTTCTCACAGAGAGCTTTTGTTGAAGTTCTTCTTGGTGAGATTGAGCCTCAGGGCAAGAGTCCTGTAGCATTAAAAGGATTTTTTGAAAGAGAAATATAAAACTTTTTGAAAGAAGATGTTGTTATGCCTGTGTTTAGCGATAGAGTAGTAAAGATTTTAAACGATATGACCGCAGAGGAACTGTGCGGACAGATTATAAATTACAATGTGCCAAACTTCAGGGATATAGGAGAGTTTGAAGAGCTTGTAAAGAGAATGCGTCCCGGCGCGCTCTGTGCTCCTCAAAAGGAAAAGGGCACAACCAAAAAGTATATCGAAATAGTAAATAAGTATACCAAAGTGCCTGTAATTGTATGTGCCGGTGTGGAAAACGGACCCGGAAGCAGACTCTGGAACGAGGAAGTTTTTCCCGATCCTATGGCGTGGGGCGCTGCCGATGATGTTGAGCTTATAGAAAGAGCAGGACGTGTTACAGGTCAGGTTTGCCATAATGCAGGCGTTAAGTGGAATCTTGCTCCCGTAGTAGATATCAACTACAACAAGGATAACCCTGTAACAAACGTAAGAGCCATTTCCGACAATGCAGAGCATGTGGCAAAGATTGCCGAAGCCTATGTACGCGGTATGCAGGAAAACGGCAATATGTTAGCCGGATGTAAGCACTTTCCGGGTGACGGTATGGACGACAGAAATCAGCATTTTTGCACTACCATAAACCCATTGTCAAAAGACGAGTGGATGAAGACATACGGCCTTGTATTTAAACGAATGATTGATGCAGGTGTAGCTTCCATAATGGTTGCACATGTAGGAATGCCTGCTATAGAAGATAATATTGACCCTATATTAGGACCTCTTCCGGCATCGCTGAGCTACAATATAATGACAAAGCTTCTTCGTGAAGAAATGGGATTTGAAGGATGCATAGTTTCCGATGCCATGGCTATGATAGGAGCATGCTCGGTGTATCCGCCCGACAGACTTGCCGTAGAATTTATAAAGGCAGGCGGAGATTCACTTCTTTTTGGAGTTGAGCGCGATTTTGACAGCCTCGTTGAAGCGGTTAAGAACGGTGAACTTACAATAGAGCGTATCAGACAGTCCGTAGGCAGAATTCTAACCATGAAAGAGCGTGCAGGACTTCTTGATTCACTCTGCGACGAGGAATTGGAGCTTACCGAGGATGCAACTGCGATTGCACGGGAAATTGCTGAAAAGAGCATCACCGTAATACGAAACTCACAAAACCTTATACCGCTTAAACCAAAGCCGAATTCAAAGTTTCTTATAATAAACTTTCAGGAGTTTTCCAAAAACGACGATACCGCACCATGTATCAAAACCCTCGGCAAGGTAGCTGAGGAACTTACAAATCGAGGTCACAGCGTAGATATGTATCTCTCGCGAGATATAAGTCACTATGAACTGGAAAAAATCAAGGATAACTACGATTGTATATTATTAAACTCAAGAATAAGCTCCAAGGATTACCTCGGCGGTACACTACGTATTAATTGGGACAACATAATGCCTTTCTGGCGCGGAGTTGCCATAGATCATCCGTGTGTTATATTTACATCTTTCGGTGATCCCTACAAGCTCTATGAACTTCCGTTTTTAAGGACATATGTAAATGCTTATTCATCATCGCATCATACCCAAAGAGCATTTGTTAAGGTGCTCCTCGGTGAGATAGAAGCAAAAGGAAAAAGCCCTGTAGAACTAAAAGGCTTTTTTGAAAGAGAGGTATAAGACATGCAAAGAATTGAAGTAAACGACAAAAAATTCGAGTATCCGTATGTGGTATATATGCCGGACGAATACAAAGAAAATCTTCCGCTTATCATTCAGCTTCACGGCGGCGGAGAAAAGGGTAACGGCGGAGAGGATTTGTATCTTGTTGAAAGGCACGGATTTTCAAAGCTTCTTAAAGAAAAGGAATACCCCTGTATAGTTGTAATGCCACAGTGTCCCAAGGACGAAATATGGCTTATACAGGTTAAGCTTATAAAGAAATTCATAGAACAAATGCAAGAAGAGTACAAGGTAGATAAGACCAAAACAACTGTGTGCGGACTCAGCATGGGTGCATATGCCACATGGTATTTGGGTACAACATATCCCGATATGTTCGCGGCTATTGCTCCTTGTTGCGGCGGCGGTATGCCTCTCTATGCTACAGCTCTTACAATGCCCGTATGGGCGTTCCATGGCTCCGATGACGATGTGGTTCACCCCATGGAGAGCTTTAATATGATAAACCGTCTGCGCAAACTCAAGATTAATGACAATGTTAAGCTTACCGTTTTTGACGGTGTAATGCACGATTCATGGAAATATGCATTTAATGAGGAGCTTTTAAACTGGCTCCTGGAATATAAAAAACAATAATTATACACAAGGAGAGTGTTTTATTATGAGTAAGAAGATTTCAGTTGCAGTATTTGGTTGCGGTAAGATGGGTAACACCATTATTGCCGATGTAGCTGCCATGGACGAGGTAGACAAAGTTTATGGCTACGATGTAAATCAGGCTCAGCTTGATGCTACAATCGCAAAGCACGAAAAAGTAGTTGCTGTTACCACAAATCTTGATGAAATTCTTGCAAATGAAGAAATCAAGCTTGTTTACATAGCTACAGCAAATGAATTCCACGTACCGCTTGCTTGTGCCGCTATGAGAGCAGGCAAAGCAGTTATGACCGAAAAGCCCTCCGGCATCAACCCCGAGCAGGTAGAAGAGCTTATAAAGGTACAGAAGGAGACAGGTGCATTCCTTCAGGTTGGTTTTGAGTGCCGTTATTCCAA
>JAZLCB010000102.1:0-2507 GCA_045614005.1 Clostridia bacterium | reverse complement strand
CCGAACAGGCAGCTTCTATCGGTATCATAGGCGGTGCAGACGGCCCCACAGCTATATTCCTTACAAGTAAGCTCGCTCCCGAACTTTTAGGACCTATTGCGGTTGCGGCATATTCTTATATGGCGCTTGTACCTGTAATTCAGCCTCCCATAATGAAAGCACTTACCACCAAGAAGGAAAGACAGATAGTTATGAAGGAGCTTCGTCCTGTATCCAAGACCGAAAAGATTGTATTCCCCATAATTGTTACAATCTTTGTGGCTCTTCTTGTTCCTTCGGCAGCTCCGCTTGTAGGATGTCTTATGCTTGGTAACCTCTTAAAGGAAAGCGGCGTATGCGAAAGACTCTCCAAGACTGTACAGAACGAGCTTATGAATATAGTTACAATATTCTTAGGTATTTCCGTAGGTGCTACAGCAACAGCTTCCACATTCTTACAGCTCAAGACACTCCTTATTATAGCAATGGGTGTTGTGGCGTTTGGTGTTGCTACAGCTTGCGGTGTGCTCATAGCTAAATTTATGAACCTGTTCTTAAAGAACAAGATTAACCCCCTTATAGGTTCTGCAGGTGTATCAGCAGTTCCTATGGCGGCAAGAGTTTCGCAGACAGTAGGACAGAAGGAAAATCCCTCCAACTTCCTGCTTATGCACGCAATGGGCCCCAACGTGGCAGGCGTTATAGGCTCTGCTATTGCGGCAGGTGCACTTCTTGCAATTCTTGGTTAAAAAGGAGATATAGTATATGTCAAAGTTATATATTACAGATACCATATTAAGAGATGCACATCAGTCACAGGCTAAAACAAGAATGAAAATCGAAGACATGATACCTGCACTTCAGCAACTCGACAAAATCGGCTACTGGTCGGTAGAGTGCTGGGGCGGTGCTACCTTTGATGCTTGTATGAGATTCTTAAACGAAGACCCATGGGAAAGACTTCGCACAATAAAGGCAAATATGCCCAACACAAAGCTCCAGATGCTTTTCCGCGGTCAGAACATATTAGGTTATAAGCACTATGCCGATGATGTGGTGGAAGCATTCTGCAAAAAATCCATAGAAAACGGTATAGATGTTGTACGAGTTTTTGACGCGTTAAACGACCCCAGAAACTTAGAAGCAGCAATCAAGTATGTAAAAGAGTACGGCGGTATGTGCGAGGCGGCTATAAGCTACACCACAAGCCCCGTTCATAACGAAGATTACTTCGTTAAGCTTGCTTGCCAGCTTGCAGATATGGGTGCAGATACAATCTGTATCAAGGACATGGCAAACCTCCTTCTTCCTTATGATGCGTACAGCCTCGTAAAGAAGCTCAAGGAAAATGTGTCCGTTCCGATTCACCTTCATACACACAACACCGCAGGTACAGGCGACATGACAAACCTCATGGCAGCTCAGGCAGGTGTTGATATAGTAGACTGTGCACTTTCGCCTATGGCAAACGGCACAAGTAACCCTGCAACAGAATCCCTCGTTGCAGCATTAAAGGGTACAGAGCGCGATACAGGTCTTGACCTTACAGAGCTTTCCAAGGCTGCTGCACACTTCCGCGGTATTGCCAAAGAGCTTACAGACCGTGGTGACCTTGACCCTAAGGTTCTTGGTGTAGACGGTAACACACTTCTCTATCAGGTACCCGGTGGTATGCTTTCTAACCTTATGGGACAGCTCAAGGACAACGGTGCAGAGGACAAACTCTACGATGTACTTGCAGAAGTTCCCAGAGTTCGTGAGGACTTCGGATATCCTCCGCTTGTAACACCCACAAGCCAGATTGTAGGTACACAGGCAGTTCTCAATATCCTTCTTGGCGAAAGATACAAGATGATAACCAAGGAATCCAAGGGACTTTTAAAGGGTGAATACGGTACACTTCCTGCTCCCGTAAATGAAGAAGTCCGCAAAAAGGCTATTGGTGACGAAGAGGTTATTACTGTTCGTCCTGCCGACCTTCTCCAGCCCGAACTTGAAAAGTACACCAAGGAAGCAGGAGAACTTGCAAAGTGCGAAGAAGATGTACTTTCTTATGCACTCTTCCCACAGGTTGCAAAGGGCTTCCTTGAGGGCAGAAACAAGAAAGCAGATAAGCCTGCAGACGAAGTAAGAACTATATTTGTTCAGGATTTATCCTAATTAAAAACGGGGATGTGAATTAATTTGCAAGAATTAACGCACTCCTTGGGGATAGGAAAATAAGATGCAGAATAAGCGAACCGAACCGAGTAAGGCTTGCCTTGCGAGGGGTACCCGAAGCTGGAAGTAGTTGTGTTAGTAACAGAACATGCCCGCAAAGCTAAAAATCATTTTTCCCTTTGTTGTCGAGCTCGAAATACCTTGTATTCCTTCGCCCTTCCGCCTCGGGAAATTCTGGTTTTTAGCTTTGGGGGTTCTACGAATTTTTTGTCAGGCTTTTTCGCTCAGTACGAGGAAAAAGCGCAAGTACATACGAGGTATTTACGAGCATTTTGACGAAGTAATGTGTGAAAAAACCAACAAAAAAC
>JAZLCB010000101.1:0-3038 GCA_045614005.1 Clostridia bacterium | reverse complement strand
ACCTAATTCATCTGATACACAATATTTTCTTATGGGTTATAACGATACTACGATATACGACAGTAGCGGATATAATTATCATGGTGCTACTGTAGGTGCTTTATCTGTCAGTAGCAATACTCCAAGATATTCAGTTAGTACGAAGTTTGCTAACCCAAATTATATTCAATATAAAGCCCCTGCAAATATGTATTATGCAACATACTCGTTTTGGGTAAATTTTGATTCATTTGTTGCTTATGGTGCTATTCATATACCGAAAGGAAATCCAACCGGGGGTGATACTATATGGTTTTCAGCGAATACTGAAAGCACATCGCTTTGGGCATATTTTGGCGGAAATTCTCCACATTACAATAAAGTAGGCACGGGGAATCTTGTAACAAATACTTGGTATCATTTTGCATTTACTTGGAATAATGGTGTATCACAATGGTATCTTAATGGGGAACCTTTAGGAGCTTCTGTAACTTATACGGGAAAAACATATATACCTAATACTAATTATGCTACTATTGGAAACAGTTATACGGGAACGAGTTGGAGTGGAACTCCCTTCAATGGAAGAATATCAGACTTCCGCTTATATGCAACAGCCCTATCCGCTGATGAAATAAAAGAGTTATATCAGACATCCGCAAGTATAGACAACTCAGGTAATATGTATGCGTATGAATTGAGGGAAATTTAATGGCAACTAATATCATCGCAAAATGTAATGATGCCTTATGGGATAAAACTTTTGCTTACGGATTAGCAAGTTATACTCAGTCAAATTGTCAGGTTACGCTGACCGATGACGGGTATAGGATATATCGTCCGGCTAATTTGGTTTATCCGGATTGCGGTAATACTGTTTGGGGCGGTCTTGTACTCAAACCCTTTAATGCTGATAGTAATGCTTTGCAGAAAAATCACAGTTACATTCTGCGTTTTGAGCTGAAGGGTAAAACGAGCAATAATGTTAGTGATATTTATTTTACTAACCAAGCCGGTTGGGGTGGAGGTGGACTTGACCCTCAACCCACAAATGTCCAATATACGCCGATAGGCACAAATTGGACTTCTGACGAATGGGTAACATTTCAATATAGATTTACTATTACCGATGATATTTATAAGGTATGCACTCGAACTTATAGTATTTTTGTTGAGGGCGAAACCTATTTAAGTTACAGAGATTTCAAATTCGGCTTCGGATATACATCGACCGGTGAAATGGGAACTGATTTGTATCTGAGGAATTTTAAGCTGTATGATATAACTACGCCGTCGGCTAGTCACCATGTTACTAAGCAGGGGTTAGTAACCGCAGATAATTTTACTGAGAATCCGGGGAACGCATCATTAAAATATGACGGGGATAATTACGCCAACCAATTCTACGAATTATAACCTTTTCTATTATATAGCGGAGGTAATGTAGAGTGGCACAGCTTAATGACCTTATTGTAACCGGTTCATCCCGATTTCTTAATCCTATTAACGGAAATGCAAGGAATGGTGTGTACTATGTAAAAGGTACACAGACGGGTGCTACCGGCTCATGGACGGGAGCTATCCCTATTCCTGCTCTTTATGACGGTCTTACTATCATGTACTATCTGCCGTTTAATGGCAGTGGTAATGCCACGCTTAACCTCACATTATCCGATGGCACGACTACCGGAGCCAAGAACTGCTATTACAATACCGGTAGGTTGACTACACATTATGGTGCAGGCTGTAATATTCTGATGACTTATCATCCGGCAGGTTCCATTACTTCCGGTGGTTCTGCAATAACAGATGACCGTTGGATAGCTGACGCAAATTATGATACCAACACCACATACAGCATGACGCGAGATGGTGAGAGCGTTAAGCTCACTCCGTCAAGTGGTTCAGCTCAGTCTATAAGTTTATCATCACTGATTAATGGCTTAGGCGAGGGTTCCTCCCCGGCTCAGCAGGATGACTATCTTGTAGCTCAGTATGCCGGCGGTGGTACGACTACTACTTCGTATCATAGGCGTAAGGTCAGCAATATCGTAAACGCAACTAATGTAAAAACTGCATTAGGTACGGGTTCAGGAACAACGAAGTTCCTCCGCGAGGATGGTACTTGGCAAACACCTCCGTCAGGTTCGGATACCACCTATACATTGGGTACCTCAGGTAACAATGTTACACTTACGCCGTCATCAGGTTCGGTACAGTCAATTACAACACCTTATGCAACATACTCAAATACTGTTTATGGCATTTATACTGCGAATGGTGGTCAGCAGGGACCTAGTTATTTTGGCACAAACCGAGCCGGGTTCTTAATGTCAAATGCTACTGTAGCAGGGGACAGCCACTATAAAAATTGGCTGTATATGGACAACTACAGCGGTTCTGATGTCGGCGGTGCTACAGCTATCGGTGTCGATAGAACCGAACCTAGAATGTTCATAATGCAATCTGATGCTAATAGAACTTCTTGGAATAACACTGCGGCCGTTGGTGTGTTTACTGCTACCCCTACATCAGGTCAAGTAGTTGTTACAGATGGCACTACCGGAGGCGTTAAATCTAGCGGATATACTATTGCAAAATCAGTACCATCTAATGCAGTATTTACGGATAACAACACCACATATACATTTGCTAGTGGTACGAACGGATTCACAGTTACCCCGTCCGGCGGTTCAGCTCAGACTGTCACAGTAACCCCAAGCATTAGTAACAATGTTACGGGTTCCGGTACAAGTGGATATCTTGCTAAATTCAACGGAGCCAACACGATTACTAACGCAGTAGCTTTCGGTTCGGATACAACGAAGTTCTTGCGTAATGACGGAACTTGGCAGGTGCCTTCCACTCGTCAGATATTCTTCGATACCCCGGCACCTCCATACGCGTTGAATGACTTATGGTTCGGTGATGGTAGTATTCGTTATTGTACTACTGCAAGAGCTTCCGGTGTATATGTAGAAGATGATTGGACAGTTAGTGTTGATGAATCATTTGCGACGAGTTTGGTGGAAGAAACCGTTTCTTGTATTACGGGTAAC
>JAZLCB010000100.1:0-11521 GCA_045614005.1 Clostridia bacterium | reverse complement strand
GTATGTCGCAAAATCTTTCGTAGCTTATACCGTTTTCTATAACATAACATTTACTGCCGTCACAACCCATGTCTATCTGCGTTTCCCTTGCTCTTGTAAAAAGAGATGTAACGCGAAACGCCCTGTCGTATATAAGGTCGGAAAGCATGTAGAAAAATTTAATCCACTGTCCTTTAAACGCCTTTTCTACCCATTTTGCTCTTATTATTTCTTCTTCCCTTTCGCGGGTGTATATGCCGTGTTCGGTAAGAAGTATGGGTTTGTTGTTTATATATCCGCCAAGACTTGCCAAAAGTCCGCCGTAACCTGTGGATATGGCATGGTAGCAATCCGCCTTGGGTATGGGACTTCCCATAAGATACAACACAGGCAGAAGTCTGGAACGCACGGAATGAAACGCATCCGAAAAAGCGGTATACGGAAACTCCTCTTTGCATATTTCCGTAAGAATTTTCAAAAAGTGCTCACTTTTTAAATAGCTCATGGGGTTTATCTTCTTTTTGTGATACATATCAAAGAGAAAATCCCAATTTGGTTTATCGGAAAATACGAGTCTTTTCAGCGCTTCATTTTCCTTTGCCGAAAAGCTGTGGTTAAACACCTTGTTTGGCCGTACTCGGAGTGCATCGTCAAGAAACACCTGACAAACCTCCACCACGTTGGGAGGAAGTGTGTATACAAACTTATCCTTGTCCTCAGCCTTGGCGCCGATAACCCAAAGCACAAATTCGTGTTCGGGCGTTTCTGTAATATACTGATGCGCCCAAGTGGACACACCGCCGTTTATGTAGGGGTAGCACCCCTCAAGCACCATACAAATTCTCATGTGTTTTCTCCGTAGAAACTATTTTAAATCTATTGTTACTACATCCTTGTCCGCCTGCAAAAGATACAGATTGCCGGCAAGGTGTGTAAGGCTTCCGCCATCAACCGAGGTGAATTCTTCCTCGTTGAAGCGTACAAAAAGCTGTGCTTCGTCGCAGAAATTATTTATCTTAAGCACAAGTTTTCCGTCTTTCATTTCCTTTTTGACACTTGTTGCCACATAGCGCTGTACCGCTGCCGAAGTTTCGGATCCGGTAAAGTTTCTTATAGACGGTGCGCTTGTATACAGATAGTTAAGATATCCATCAAAATTTTCGGAAAGCTTTTCCCATCCGAGTTCTGCACCACGGTCGGGGTCCAAAGCATCATCGGGGTGAGTAAAGTGGCTGTTTATGTAGTGCATATTAAGCTCCGACACGAGCGCCAACTCCATGTACGGTGTAAGGTCACAACCCGAAATAATTCGCGGTTGATACACGGCGCCGTTTGGCAATACTTCAAACTCCTGCGTACATCCAAACTCAAAATCACCATCGTGGAAATATATGCCCGATATTGTCTTTATGTGTGGGTAGGTTTCCAAAAGAAACTTTTCGCCAACCTTGGACATAATGTTTGAAGGAGGCACGTACAAGGTTACAGGCACCCCGGGAAAGAGTTCGTCGCAAACATCCACAAGCGAGTCGAAAGCACTTTCCATAGCGGCTGAGTTCTGCCATGTCTTGTAGTCATACAGTCCTCTGTAGTCACACTCGCTCATGCAAAGAGGCTGATGATTGTAACCATGGTAGCCTATCTCTCCGCCACCGCGAAGAAGCATGTTGCCAAAGGATAAAAATGTACCTTCGTCTACCTTTCCGGGGGTGGTACCGTCTACTTTGTTATCGTAGCTTACAATTGCAAGGCCTGTGTACTTAATGCCGTATTTATCGGCATGATTCATCATGGAAGGCCACCATATGTTTACATAGAAATCTCTGGTGCTGGTACCATAGTCGCGAACTATGTACTCATTTCTGCCCTCGGGTACCTGCGAGGGGAAGTCGTCGAGATAAAATACGGATGCATTTATAACAGGGTATACGCACACATCATCCAAAAGGCTGTAGGATGCTGCATAAAATCCTCTTGTTACCTTTTCGCAAACGCCCATATTGTCTACCACTATTTTGCCCTTGCCGTATTTGGTTTCCCATATAAGCGGAGTTTTGTTTTCGTTACCTATGTAGGCGTACACCTTTACCTTTTTGCTATCCACCTGAACGGCCCATGCAGAATCGTAGCTGTCCTCAACTACAAACTTTCTGCCGCCGCCAACCATAAAATCCTTGTCTATGTATATACTCTCCAAAAAGGCATTATCCCACGAGGATTCCAAAATGCCCAAAGCACTCTCTATAGCCGAAGAATATATGTTTTTCTGAAGTGTAAGTGCAAACTGCACCCTTCCTCCGCCCTCTACCCATTCTATAAGGTTTATTATTTCCTGACCAAAAGGGAAAAGGTCACTCATAAGCACAACTGCAGTGTCATAATCGGACAAGTCGGGAAGCTCGGTCCCGGATAAATCCACAGCTTTGTAGCCTACCTTCATATCGGCAAAGATTACCTCAAATTCCGCCAAAGCATCGGCACTTGCCTCCTGGGTACTGTCCCAAAACACCAAAGTTGTCTTTTTTAGCGATTTATTTGCATCCGCCTTGGTTACGATTTTTTCCTCGGGCATAAGCTCTATTGTAGGGTTGTTGTAATTGTAGTTTATACCGCTTCGCTCCACAAAAAGCACCACAGCAATAAGCGCAAACACAAGCATAACCACTATCATGCCCTTGAAGCGGAAATTGGAAAACTTTCTCATTAATCCTTCCAAAATGCTATCGCCTCCTTTACCTTGCGGGAAACAAACATTTTCCTGGATTGAATATCTGCTATAAGTTCTTTTATCTTATCTGCTTTTTTAAGAGCAGCATAGTATTTTAGTTTAAGAAGTATAAATTCTTCCAAATCGCCGTAGCGCTCATCCGCCTTTGCGAGAATGTCTCCTGCTGTTTTGTAATTTTCGAGCGCAAACTCATTTTCAAAATAGCGAATGTAATCCTCGGGGTTTTCGTCTTTTTTAAGCTTTTTGGAAACCAATTGGGAGTAGAGATTTCTGTTCATTATCTCCACCTGTCCGCTCATAAGATTCTGATCCAATACACTCCAGAGAAAATCGCTGTAACGCGACAAAACCTCAAAGTTATCGGGATTTTGTTTGTAGTCGTTTCCGAGCCTTTGCAAAATGTCGTCATTTTCCTTGGAAATCTCCACCATGGCAGTAACTGCGTAGTGCACCACCTCAGAGTCCTCGTTGTTGCCTGCTTTTTGCAAAAACTCCACATACTCCTTGGGGTTATCGTTTAGTACGTCCATTATTATCTCACGGCGTTCGCGAGGAGAATTTATAATAAGCGCCTCCTCTATAGCCACAAGAGAATCGTCGTTTTTGTTTTCTTCCACGGATATACCTTTGTACAAAATTGAATCCAGCTTCATTTTTTCTACGCCGACCTCAATGCTGTTGTCCCTTTTAAAGAGCACCTCGAAGTGCAAAAACAAAAGCGAAACAAATCCCCAAAACGGAAGGCACAAAACCACAAAAAACATATATTTGTGCACCTTGAAAAAGCCCGTATGTATGCCTAAAAATGAAAAAACGCACAAAAGGATATGTATGGTAAGTAACACAATACCAAAAATTATCATACATATCCCTCCTTTTTATTTTATAGTTACATTTATATCCAGATTTTCGAATCTGGGCAAAATGAATTTTAAATCGTCTTTTGTTGCCTGCGACAAGAGCACGGCAAGCTTGCCGTCTTCCCACTGTCCCAAAATATCGTTTGCGCGGATTTTGCCGCCAATCATATCGTCTACTTCCTCGTACGAATGGCCATTTACATCCATCTCCATAAACTCATAGGAGAAAATCTTTTTGTTTGCCATGTCTCGGAAGTTGTCGTGTATTCTTGCAAATTCCTCTTTGCAAAGTATGCGAGTACCCTCTATGTACTGTTTTTCGTACAAATTCTGGTTATAGTCATATGCTCTTAAAAGTGATATCTCCGCAAGGTCACAGAGGATTTTGAACAGGTTGATATAGTAAAGTGAATTTTGCTCAGGCTTTATATGCCATATAAATATGAGGAGCTCAAGCTTTTCCCCTCGCCATATGCCCACGGCATACATGGGAAGTCCGGGTATAAATTCCGTGTTTTTCCACACTTCGTCCTTTTTCACTTTGTCTAAAACAGGTTTGTATGTATCGAGCGATATAGAGCGTGAAACCTCGTTTATTATATCTCTGGACGCTACCTCGAGTCTGCCGAATGCACTCTTGTCATTTACCGAATATACACTAAGGCTCTTATTCTCGAGAGTTTCCTCAAAGGTTTCCATTATCTTGAGGTATAGCTTATGTACTTCTACGGTATCAAGGCTTCGGGTAACTTCAAATATCTTGCCGAAGCTGTCCTTGGAGCCTATAATCTGCTTTTTGAGGTCTCGCTTTTCGTCGAAGGTGTCCTGATAAAGCTCGCGGGTGAACTCAAGCTTTTCCTCAAGGAGGCTTACCTGCTCTTCGCCGAATTTTATTTTGTCGTCCTTGGTAAGCCTTACATAGCCGGAAAGTGCTCCGACAAGGAAGTAGTAAACAAAGGTAAACCAGTTTGTCGGCTCATAGAATATGGTAAGGGGTCCCGTGCCCGAGGCAACCTTGGAAATAACCCATGCCACAGACGAAAGTGCCGCCGCAATAAGACCGGAATTGAGTCCGTGAATAATAGCGATTATTACTATAAAAGCCATTCTGAAGTCTACTATGGAGAAAATGACCGAAGAACCTGTCATAAGGGTTAAAAGCTCTGTTATTATAAATAAAACAGCTATTTCCAAAGCCTTTACTACAGGGGCGTGCGCTCTTATCCAGGCTTTTACTTTACTCCAGAAGTCGTTTGCCTTTAAATTCATGTCGATAAGGTAGCTGTCGTACTCGTCTGCGATTTCGTCCAAAATACATATTTTGGAAAACCAACCGTACTCGTTTCGCAGGGCGGTATTTTTGGTTTCGAGCCTGTCGCCCTCCTCCGATGCACCGTAGCTTACATCCACGCCCGATTTGCACATGGATATACGCTCCATTATATCGCCAAAGGTTATGTTAAATTCGTCATTTACACTAAGTGTGCCTATGCCCTCCTGCCAATTTTCGAGGAAACGCGCCACAAGTATAGACACATCGCGCATGGAAATAAAGAAAGCTCTGTGTCCCGGACCTTCACTTAGTTTTACTTTGCCGGTTTCCATTTGGGTAAATACATCATTCAAGAAGTCCCCATCCAATGTACCTCTGTACAAATGCGGAATTCTTACTATCTTTACATCTACGCCAAAGTGCTTGGTGTAGAATTCACACAGGTTTTCCTTGGAAAGTGCAAATACACTTTTGTCCTTTTTGTTTTCGTATGCACCGTCGAGCGAGGAGAAGTATATTACCTTGGCTTCCTGCTGATATTTTGCAGTAAGAGCCAGTATTTCCCTGAGGTTTTCCGTATCGGGTTGCTGTTTGGAACGATATGTAAGCTCGCGCGCAAAAAATATTATTACATCAAAATCATATGTTTCGAATATACGTTTATACGGTATTTTGGTACCGCTGTACACCTTGATTCTTCCTTTGGATTTAAGGTGGGTGTTTCCGGCAATTAATATATTGTTATTTTCAAATGCTTCTTCTATAAAAGTTTCGGTTATGTATCCTGTGTTACCAACAAGCAAAATTCGCTTGGGTGCAAGGGTGTTGGGATCTACTACCACACGGTTGTCGCCAAATATGCGGTCGCGTATTTCGAGAAGGTCGTTGTTATTTACAACGTTCAAAAGACACTCAACAAGGAAGTCATCAAACACACCGCTCATGCCGTTTGAAATCATCTCTATGGCAACATCCTGCGAGAATGCATCCTTGTAGCTTCGATTACTTGTGAGAGCATCGTACGAGTCGGCTATGGAAACCACTCTGGCAGACAGAGGTATTTCATCGCCCCTGAGGCCTTCGGGATAGCCTGTTCCGTCTATACGCTCGTGGTGATATTTTGCAATATCCTTGGCGTGCCTTATAATTTCGGGGTCCACATGCGCACAGGTGGATTCTTCTATCATTTCGCATCCCAAAACAGTATGCTTCTTTACGATATCGTACTCTACCGAGGATAGCCTGCCCGGGTAGTTTAATATACTCTGGGGTATCTTGCTTTTGCCTATATCGTGGAGCGTGGAGGCGATGGACATGTTTCTTATGTCATCCTCCGACAAAGGGTACTTATCGGTTACATTGGCAATCTCGCGAAGTATGAGCTCTGTAAGCAAACGAACATGATATGCATGAAATCCCGATTCTCCGTTTAAAGTTTCGGGTATTTCGTCACTCTTGATATCTTCTGTTCTGAGATATGTTTCTTCATTTTTTGTATCAAAAACAAGAACGGAATTTACCGATGGCATAAGGTTACATCCTCCTTTCAACACAGCATCTCCAAAGGGCATATATTCCTAATTAATAATTATAGCACACAATATAAGGTTTTTCAACATTTTGAATCGATTATTGTTGTAAATTTTGCAGTCAAAATTCACCAATCGAGCAAAACGAAACCAACTCCGTCAAAAGCGAAGTCGGTTTTTGTAAAAATTATTTATTTTTGGGTGCTTCTTTGAGCTTAGACTGTGTCACCTTTTCTTCCTTGCCACTCTTTAAGGATTTGTCCAGAGCGTTCATTATAAATACGGGAGCAATGAAGTCCTCGTATGTTTCGGTCTGCTTATCGCCTTTAAGAAGCTTGTAGAAGGATTCAAATTCCTGCTCAAAGCAACCGTCAAGCTCGAAGTTGGAGAGCTTTATGCCCTTTTCGCAATCTATGCCTACATGGTATTCGTAGTTGCCGTCAACAAATACTACGTTTACATCGTAGTTATCGTATCTTACAATACCTGTTACCACATTTCCGTTTTGGAAAGCGGATACGCTTACGGGGTAATATCCGAACACCTCGCACATTACCTCAACAAGGTGCTGTGCATAGAAGAAAAAGTTGCCGTGCTCGTTTACAAGACTTACAGGAAATCTTAAGTATCCGCCGTAAACTTCGCCATAGGTTTTTTCTTCTACAGCTTTTTTGAGCTCGTGAACAAGCTCGGGGAACTTACAAACAGAACCGCCGCACACCCTTACACCGTTTTGTATAAGGTCGTTTTTTAAGTTTATTGCATCTTCCTCGGTTACGGTTACAGGCTTATCTATAAACATAGGTATGCCCGATTCGATATACGGCTTTGCATACAGATAGTGTCTGTCGCCATGGCGGGCGGTTACTATGATGCCGTCTGCATTGCCTACGAATTCATCATAGGACTTTGCGGCATACACGCCGTACTCATCGGATAGCTTTTGTGCGGCTTCCGCCTCGTGGCTGTATACACCGAGAATTTCCACATCGGGGTACTTTTTATCCTTTATTATATAATCCAAAAATATATTTGCATGTGAATTTTCACATCCGAGAATGGCTATTTTGTACATAAATTTACCTCCATCAGAACTTAACGGGAAGCGGATTTGCAGCGTGTACCTCTTCGATAACGCCTATAATCATTGCCGCGTGTTCAGGCTTTACGGTCATTTCGACATCGTTTACGATTGCATTGTACATCATTTCGTACAGGCGCTGTGTTCCTACATCAAAGGCACTACCTACATATTCACCGCTTTCCTCATGAGTGATAAGCTCTTCGGATACAAGCCATCCGAGGAAAACAAGATAATAAAAGAAAGATTGAATCCTAGTAAAATTCAAAACTCATTTCTTACAAAAAAGAGCCGTTTCCTAAGGGAACGGCTCAATCTTTGAATTCAAATAATTTTTTAAGCGGTATGTTAAGTGCATCGGCAATATCAATCAAAGTGTCCAATGTACAAGAACAAGCTGCGGTTTCGATTTTCTGCATATATGTTCTGCTTATGTCACATTTTTCTGCCAACTGTATTTGTGTTAAACCCTGTTCTTTTCTGTAATGCAAAATGTTAAGCCCTATCCCGAGCCATGTATCAAAGTTTTTGTTTTTCATTTGCAATCACCTCTTATAATGAATATTATATTCATAATCTCCGGCATTATCGACAAACAGAAAGTTTGCAAATGAGAACAATATATTTGCATTTTTAATCGCAATGTAGTAAAATACAAACAAAATGATTGCTTTTGCAATGTGATTGATTGTATTAACGAAAGAGGTTTTAATGCAAATGAAGAAACGATGCTGTTTTGCAGGGCACAGCCAACTACATAACAAATCCGAAATTTATGTTCATTTAATAAAAACCATCAAAAAGCTGATAACAGAGGATAACGTATCGGAGTTCATCGTAGGGAACTACGGGCAGTTTGATGCCCTTGCTTCAAAAGCCGTACAAAAGCTCAAAGAAAATTATCCAAAAGTGGAATTAACTCTCGTCATTCCTTACCTGACACGGGATATAGACAACTGCAAAGAAAGATATTACAAAAATTTTGACCACATTTTAATCGCAAATCTTCCCGAGAAAACTCCGCAAAAACTTAAAATCTTAAAATGCAATGAATATATGGTAGACACATCCGACTTTTTAATATGCTATATTGAGCATAATTGGGGTGGTGCTTCAAAAACCATGGAATACGCCAAGAAAAACAGACACATTAAACTGTTTAATATAGCACATTATTAAGGACTTAGGCTTTTTGGTTGACACAAAGTTTTTTTGATAATATAATTAATACAACATAATTAAAGGATGATAAACCCATGTATAATATACTCGATTTTGGTGCTGTAAGTGACGGCATAACAAACTGCAGTCCTGCCATTCAAAAGGCGGTAGACCACGCAAACGAAAACGGTGGCGGAGTTATATATGTGCCCTACGGCAAATATGTAATGTCCTCTGTACACCTGTATGATGACATACACTTTGTGTTTGAAGCGGGAACGCTTATTTTAGGAAGCCTTGATCCCGATGAATTTGATGCAAGAGAAGAAGTTGACTACCCCTTGTATCAGGACTGTTCACACTCGTACTTCCACAGAAGCTTGTTTTGGGCAGAAAACTGCAAAAACATATCATTTACAGGCAATGCAACCATAGACATGCGCGAAGTGTGGGAGAATACACCCGTACCTAACGAAAACGCATGGGTAAGCTGTCGCGCAAACAAAATCATAAGTCTTAAAAACTGCAAGGATGTGCTCATCTCCGACATTAAGATGCTTGGTGCAACCGACCTTGCACTATACATGGCAGGTTGCGAGGATGTAAGAGTAACAGGCCTTAGCATGAAAGTAAATATAGACGGCATCAGCCCCGACTGCTGCAAAAATGTTGTTATATCCGACTGCAACATAGTGGCAGGCGATGACGGTATAGTGCTGAAAACCTCTTATGCATTAAGCGAAAAGCGAGCCTCTGAAAACATAGTTATATCCAACTGTGTTGTATCGTCGAGAATGTGTGCAATAAAATTTGGCACGGAAACAAACGGCGACTTTAAAAACATAAGCATAACAGGATGCTCCATATACGACACCTGCCTTACAGCTCTTGCTCTTGAAATAGCAGACGGTGGTGTTATGGACGGCATTAATGTAAACAACATTACAATGCAAAATGTGGGCACGCCCTTTATTATAATGCTTACAAACAGAGCCAACGGACCCGAAGGTACAACAATAGGCAAGATAAAGAATATTACCATAGACAACCTCACCGCCATAGGCTCGTACGGACACATTGAGCCCATACGATATACAACCGTGGTGAGCGACGACGAAATAATGACCGAGCCTGTAATCATTTCGTCGAGCGTGGTAGGACAACCCGATAGCTACCTTGAAAACATAAGCCTCTCTAACATAAACATAACCGTTCCCGGTGGTGGTACAGAGGAAGACAGGAAGATACCCGTGCCCGAAATTCCCAATCAAACCCCGAGCGCAAGTGCATTTGGTACAAAGCTGCCTGCATACGGAATCTACTTCCGCTATGTTAAGGGTCTTACAACAAACAATATAAATATACATACCTTAGATGAAGACAAAAGAGAAAGCATGGTTTTTGAAAAGGTGATATAATAAAAATAAAGCATCGCAAAAGCGATGCTTTATTTTTATTTAAAAGTATTTACGCTGTATTTCACACATTCCGTTATTTTTCTTGCTACTTAACCGTCGGAGACTCGAACTGAGCACGCTCTGCAAACGTTAAAAAACATGTCTTTTTGGATTGTCAAGTTTGTAGGGCGTCAGCCCAACTGCACTTTCCGCACCAAAAATCCAGAGTTTTTAACGTTTGGATAGTTCAAGGAAGTTTTTGCAATAAATTCACAGCAAGACAAGGAAAAAGCACAGATAATACTTTGGTGTATTATCGAGCATTTTGACGTAGTATTGCGTAGAATTTGCTGCAAAAACCGTACTCCGTTCGAATCCCCGACGGTTAACGGTCTGCGCTTTTTTACATACCATCCTACTTCTGGGGTGCTTCTTTGAGCTTAGACTGTGTCACCTTTTCGGGCTTTGCAATAGCGTTTACAACAGATTCTACCGCAACAGCCTTCTTTTCATCGGGAACGAGCGCCTTGTTGGGAACATAGGTTATATCCTCTATGCTTGTTTCTGTAAGCACGCTGAACCATGTAAGTGCCGCGATGTAACGGCCTGTGTACATATCAAGATGATATCCGTCACGAGTGAGGGTATCGCCTATAAAGCTTGTTCTTGCGTTCTGTATAGCTGTACCTGCAGGGATTATATAAGAAAATTCCTTGTGCGTTTTGATGTTTGTCTTTGTAGCGGATACAATCTCATTGTACATATACATCTGATCGCTATTGTAGGTGTTGTTTGCACCGCTGAAGCTATAGTGTGTACTGTCGTGCTGATGTGCCCATGTCATGTTCCATGCAAGCTTTGCATTGGGGTTTGCACTGTTTGCCTTTATGTACTTAATAAGCTCTGTAAGATAAGGCTCGTATGAATTGGGTTTGCCTGAGTCGGCTGTGTTCTGCTGAAGAACGATTATATCCCATTTTTCATTTTCGACACCGTACTTTAAGTCTGTTTGCTTGGTATCTACCCACTTGCCGTCGGTATTCTTTTTGAAGGTATATTCAAAAGTGCCTGTAGTTGTGTACTCATAGTGCATTTTGAGCGAGCAAGCACTCTTGTACACGATACCGAGTACTATGTCATCATATCCGTACTCTTCTGCTATACCGCGGAACCACTGCAAAGAATCCTCACTAAAGCTGTTGCCTATGGAAAGAATCTTGATGCTCTTGCCGGGAACGGCAGGTTCTTCTTCAACAGGAGTTTCTACTGCAGGTGTTTCCTCTTCTGCAGGGGTTTCTGCGCCCTTTTCAAATCCTTCGCTCTTTAAGAGACGGCAGATTATTGTAGCGGCTTCTGCTCTCTTGGCAGATGCTTTGGGAGCGAATGTTTCGGCATCTTTACCATTTACTATAGCCATGGAGTATGCGCCCTCTACATAGCGGGTAGCCCAGGAAGCTATATCGCCCTTGTCCTTGAAAGCATCTATATTTGCAGTAGGTGCTGTCTTTTTGGT
>JAZLCB010000099.1:0-4645 GCA_045614005.1 Clostridia bacterium | reverse complement strand
AATATGGCAGGTAACTGTATCATAGACGATGATGTATGCTGTCAGGCATCCCGCAAGGAGATACTTCGCCGTTACTACACCGCAGGTGTAAACAGATGCTGTGGCAAATCCAACGACAGCGAAATTATGAAGCTTGAAATTCTTATGAATCAGGCAGATGTAACTGTGGATATATGTCCTGCAGTTTCGGCGGCGCTCACCAAAGCAGAAAGCACAGGCAGACCCGCAGGTGCTATGGTACTGCCCGACGGAACACTTGTTACAGGCAGAACCTCCGATACACTCGGAGCTGCTTCGGCACTTCTTTTAAATGCGTTAAAACAGCTTGCAGGTGTAGAGGACAAGGAGATTATATCTGCCAAGGTTTTAGAGCCGATATGCGACCTTAAAACTCAGAACTTAAAGCACAAAAACCCACGACTTCATACGGATGAGGTGCTTATAGCTCTTACTATATCGGCAGTTGACGACCCCGATGCCATGAAGGCAAAGGAACAGCTTTCAAATCTTGCAGGAAGCGAGGCTCATTTCTCCGTAATTCTTAATGATTCGGACGAAATGCTTTTAAGAAGACTCGGCATAAATGTAAGTTGCGAGGCACAGTATGAAAATAAGAGAAGTTTGTATCATAAATAATATCCGAAAGACTGTACTTACGGTACAGTCTTTTTATTTTTAAACTATCAAAAAAAAATCTTTACACGCTTTTTCATTTGTGATATAATTATAAAAACTTTTTAAATCAACTGAAACAAGGAGATTGATTTTATGGAAAAACTAGCGAGAAGATACGGCTTGCCCACAGCAATCTGTATGGTAGTAGGAACTGTTATAGGTTCCGGTGTGTTCTTTAAGGCACAAAATGTATTAAATGCTACAGGCGGAAATATGCCACTTGGTATTGCCGCTTGGGCTATAACAGGTCTTCTTATGATCATCTGTTCTGCACAGTTTGCAATAATGGCTACCAAGTACGAAAAGGTAAGCGGTGTAGTTGACTATGCCGAAGCTACTTGCGGTAAGAGCTATGCTTACGTTATAGCATGGTTTATGGTAAATATTTACTACCCCGGTATGACATCTGTTCTTGCATGGGTATCGGCAAGATATTTTGGTGTTCTCTTTGGTTGGGATCTTACAAGTGCAAATGTTATGACACTTGCAGGTGCTTTCCTTATTGCGTCCTACACAATGAACGCACTTTCGCCAAAGCTTGCAGGTAAGTTCCAGATAAGTGCTACTGTTATCAAGCTTATCCCCATAACACTTATGGCTATTGTAGGTACTATAGTTGGTCTTTCCAACGGTACTCTTACAGGCAACTTTACAACAGTAGTTTCCGAGGCTGTAGGCGGTACAAGCGGTGGTCTCTTTGCAGCAATAGTTGCTACAGTATTTGCATACGAAGGCTGGATAGTTGCTACCTCTATAAATGCTGAGCTCGAAAACCCCAAGAAGAATCTTCCTCTAGCACTTGTAATAGGTTCATTTATAGTAGTTGTTGCATATATCCTTTACTACATAGGCGTAGCAGGCGGTGCTTCCAATGCTGTTCTTATGGAAAAGGGTGCTACAACCGCATTTACAAACATATTTGGCGGTGTAGGCGGTACAATCCTTAACATTTGTATTGTTGTTTCCTGCCTTGGTACATTAAACGGTCTCATGGTTGGTGCTACACGCGGTATGTATGCTATTGCAGTACGTGAAGAAGGTGTTAAACCCGATACATTCAACCAGATAGACAAGGCAACCAACATGACAACAAACTCTGCTATATGGGGTCTTTTCATTTGCTCAATATGGCTTGTATACTTCTACGGTGCAAACCTTACAGAAGGTTGGTTCGGACTTTTCAACTTCGATTCTTCCGAGCTTCCCATCGTTACCATATATGCTCTCTACATCCCCATGTTTATAGCATGGATGATTAAGGAAAAAGACCTCGGTGTGTTCAAGAGATTTGTTCTTCCTATCATAGCTACAATCGCTTGTGCATTCATGGTATTTGCCGCTATATATGCTCATGGTATTACACCTTATCTTACAGCAAAGGCAAACGGAACATTCTCGTTCCCTGTATTATTCTACTTAATCTTGTTTGCTGTTATTATCTTTATCGGACTTATGGTCAGAAGATCCAAAAAGAAACAATAAGGCTATTACAAAACACCTTTCCGCATTTGTGCGGAAAGGTGTTTTTTTTATAAAAAAATGATATTTTTATTTTGTTCTTTTTCATTGCACAGAATTTGTTTATGTGTTATTATAAAGTTACAAAATTAAGCGAGGATACGAATATGAAAAAAATCATAGCTTTACTTATCATTTTAACCATGTGTGTTGCAACTATTACGGTGTTTGCAGATAGCTCTGCACCTTATGCCGATGCCAACGGCACTAAAACAAACGCCATAGTAGATGCCACAAACGCGAAGAACTTTGACCAGTTCAATGCAACCCGCGAGGAGATAACACCTCAAAACAGCGCAGACGGAAGCTCCTTTAGCTGGATTGTAAAAAGTGACATAAAACCCGGCGGTATGTACGAAGCATACTTAAAGGGTGCTGTGCTCAGAGTAAATGACGAATTTGGTATAAACACCAATTTCAAAGTGCCTGCAGGTAAGGCTCTTGTGTTTCAGATGCCTGTAAAAAACGTAGGTAATACAAGCTCTGTTACCGTAAATGCGGCACTCATAAACTCAGGTAACTGGGGCGAAGCTAATGTGCCGATAGAGTGTGGCGACAAGGGCTTTGAAGTAACCGATACCGAAAACTGGGGCATAGTGTCCTTTACCATAGTAATGCCCGGTACATTGGGCACAGAATACAAGCCCAGATTGTTCTTTGGTTTCCCCGAGGGCACATTGGCAGGACAGGCTATTGCCATAAACTTAAACACACCCGGTATCCCCAAGGCATTTGTTGCCGTGGAGGAGGTTTATCGTGTCAAGGTATCGAGCGACTATTCCAAGAATCTTAACGCAGGCGACAAGGTAAACCTTACTGCAAGCGTTTACAATCAGATAGGTTCAAAGGGTGCATTAAATCAGGATGCAATAGAATGGTTTGTTACAGATGCAGACCGTACCGCCAAGGTAGAGGGCAAGGCATTTAGCATAAAGGCAGATAAGAACACAGCGGTATTGACCGTTAATGCAAGTGCAGAGGCAGGCAACTACTCCGTAATTGCACAGAGCACCGAAAACCCCGAAATAAGATACGGTGTGGATATAAAGGTGGGCGATGCACCCAATGTGCAAAAACCCGTAGAAGAAAAACCGCAACAGCCTGCAGAGCCTGAGAAACCCGCGGAAAATCAGGGTACTGCAACTCCTGCGGTAAGCTTTGCCGATGTTCACGGAGTTAACCATTGGTCAAAGGAATATGTAGACTATGTAACAAGATGCGGTCTTATGAACGGCACAAGTGCCGACAAGTTCTCTCCAAACGGACTTCTTACAAGAGGTATGCTTGTAACCGTGCTCTACAGAATGGACGGCTCGCCCGTGGTAAACGGCAATGCTCCGTTTGCCGATGTAAAGACCGGTGCTTACTACGAAAAGGCGGTTGCATGGGCAAGCGCAGAGGGTATAGTAAATGGTGTTAATTCTACCACCTTTGCTCCCGATTCGAGCATTACCAGAGAGCAGATAGCTTCTATAATGTATCGTTATGCAAAATATAAGGGGTATGATGTGTCTGTAGGCGAAAACACAAATATCCTTTCCTACGATGATTTTGACAAGATAGCATCTTATGCAATCCCTGCAATTCAGTATGTGGTGGGAAGCGGTATTATAAACGGCAAGACACCAAGCACAGTAAATCCCAAGGATAATGCTACCAGAGCAGAACTTGCAGCTATACTTAAAAGATTCAATAATAAATAAAAAAGAGCCCAAACGGGCTCTTCTTTTTTATTTGTTATTTATTTTATTATTAATTTCCTGCATCTTAAAGTCTGTATCGCTGATTAAATCGGCACACTTTTTAAGTTCCTTTGCTATTTTCTCGGAGTTTTCTATATTCTTTTTGTACTTCATGCTGTGTTCAAGACTCGCCCAGAAGTCCATTGCTATTGTTCTTAGCTGTACCTCTACTTTTATGCTTTGTTTAACATTGGAGAAGAATACAGGTATCTCTATTATCATATGATAGCTTCTGTAGCCGTTTTCTTTAGGCTTCTTTATGTAGTCCTTTACCTGAAGAACGGTTACATCATCCTGAATGGAAAGCATCTCTGCCACCTTATAGATATCGTCTACAAATGAGCATATAACTCGTATACCTGCTACATCGTGGATTTCTTCCATTATGGTTTCTATGCTTATATCAAGGTTACGACGCATGAGCTTGCCTACTATGCTCTCGGGCTTTTTGACACGGCTTTTTATCATTTCTATGGGGTTTCGGTTGTCCGTGGTGGAGAGCTCGTCGTTTAATACTTCAAATTTGGTGCGAACCTCGCGTATTGCGCAGTTGTACATCATCATAACTTTCTGAAAGTTTTTGAGATTTGTAAGTACCTCTGCCGAGGATAAGTCCACAGACAATGATTCGGGAAATATCTTTTGTAATTCGCGTTCCATAATGTATCACCTTCCTATATCATGGTAGCACAAAAATATTTATTTTTCAA
>JAZLCB010000098.1:0-2328 GCA_045614005.1 Clostridia bacterium | reverse complement strand
GGGCATCTGCCGCAGCAGAGTTACCGCCACCGATTACCATTACTGTTTTACCGCGGTAAAACATACCGTCACAAGCCGCGCAGTAGCCTACGCCTCTGCCTATGAGCTTGTCCTCGTCTTTTATTCCGAGGTGTCTGTGCTCGGCACCCGTAGCTATTATTACGGTTTTGGATTTAAGTATTCCCTCCGAGGTTTCTATAATCTTTATTTCGTTGTCAAGCTCTACGGACAAGACCTCGGCACGCATGGTTTGTGTACCAAAACGCTCAGCACCCGCTTGCATCTTAAATCCGAGTGTAAATCCGTCTACTCCTTCGTCAAAGCCGGGGTAGTTGTCTATCTGTGAGGTCTGTGTCATCTGACCGCCTGCGGAGAACTTTTCTACCACAAGGGTATTGAGTCCTGCTCTTGAGGTATACAGGGCAGAAGTGTAGCCGGCAGGACCACCGCCTATTATTACAACATCGTATATTTTGTCTGTCATATTAGTCACCTCTTACAGAAGTGCAAGTATTTGGTTTTTGGGAAGAAGTCCTACGGCGTTATTTGTTATTTCGCCGTTTTTCATTACGAATATAGAGGGAATGCTTATAACCTTGAATTTTATTGCAAGCTCGCTTTCGTCGTCTACATTTACCTTGCCTACTTTTATTTCGGGGTGTTCCGATGCTATCTCGTCTATTATAGGACCTACCATTCTGCAGGGGTTGCACCAAGGTGCCCAGAAGTCAAGAAGAACGGGCTTGTCGCTATTTAATACTTCACTTTCAAAATTTTCTTTGGTTATTGTTATTACTGACATATTTATTCCTCCTTTTGTTATTTGCAAAGTTCATTTGCAAGATTTTTTATTTGCTCACGACTTTCATCATTGAGAGCCGATTTTATATGAACAGTATTTTCTGCAAAGGTGATATCCTTTGACTTTTCGAGCATTGCTTTTATAGTCTTTTCCGCCATGAGTGCCCATGTGCCGTTTTCTATTATGCCTACAAATCTGTTTTGGAAGTTACGCTCTGTAAGGTGGTTTATAAATTCCTGCATATACGGGAATACTCCGCCGTTGTAGGTGGTGGTTGCAAGCACTATCCTGTCGTAGCGGAATGCATCTTCTACAGCTTCTGCCATATCACTTCTTGCAAGGTCTGTTATACATACCTTTTCGCAGTTTGCATTTGTAAGCTCTTCTTTAAGTAGCTCTGCCGCTTCCTTGGTGTTGCCGTACACGGAGGTATAGAATATTGCTACACCCTTTGTTTCCCACCTGTAAGAAGACCAGATATCGTACAGATTAATATAGTACGAAAGGTTTTCTGTAAGAACAGGTCCGTGCAGGGGGCAGATGGTTGATATATCAAGTCCCGATGCCTTTTTAAGAAGAGCCTGCACCTGTGCGCCGTATTTACCTACTATGCCTATATAGTATCTGCGAGCTTCGCAAGCCCATTCTTCATTTGCATCTGTTGCACCGAATTTGCCGAAAGCATCGGCAGAGAAAAGAGTCTTGGTTGTCTTTTCGTAGCTGAGCATTACCTCGGGCCAATGAACCATAGGTGCGGTAACAAAGGTAAGTTCATGCTCACCGAGGCTGAGGGTATCGCCCTCTTTAACTACAAGTCTTCTGTCCGCATAATCTGTACCGAAGAACTGCTCCATCATGGTAAAAGCCTTTGCAGTTGCCACTATTACGGCATCGGGGTAGAACTTAGCGAATTTGTCTATGTTTGCAGAGTGGTCGGGCTCCATGTGGTGAACCACAAGATAATCGGGAGCTTTTTCTGCCAGAATACCTTTGATGTTCTCAATCCACTTGTCGCCAAAGTTTTTGTCTACGGTGTCCATTACTGCAATTTTGTCGTCGCATATAACATATGAGTTGTATGCCATGCCGTTTTCCACCATGTACTGTCCTTCAAACAAATCTATATCATAATCATTTACACCCACATAGTGTATCTTGTCTGTTATATACATTTTATTTATCTCCTCTGTGTTTTTGTGGGGGCGATGCAAGTTAAACAGCATCGCCTCCGCCTTTTTTATTCTTTGGAAAAATCATCTTTGCCTACACCGCAAAGAGGGCACACCCAATCTTCGGGTACATCTTCCCAAGCTGTGCCGGGAGCTACGCCGTTGTCGGGATCACCTGTAGCTTCGTCATATACATAGCCACAAACATCACATACATACTTTTCCATGTTTTTACCTCCTTTATCAAATTAATACTATTTTAACCCAAATAGAAATCCATTATTAACATAAGTGCAAAACCTGCAAGCAGAGCATATGTTGCACCGCGTTCACTTCCGTGTGCGTGAGTTTCTGGTA
>JAZLCB010000097.1:0-1234 GCA_045614005.1 Clostridia bacterium | reverse complement strand
AAAGAGAGGATAATAAAATGGATTCAGACGGGTGCGATAATTACACTTTTACTGGACTGTATTATTATTTGCTGTTATAAATAACGAGCATGCCTATATACGGAAATTGGGTATAGGTGTGTTTTTTTGCGTGCAAAAATAAATTATAATACAGAAATGGAGTTTGATTTTCGAATCATGAGTACAACCGCATATATAGTGGTGATGGCACTTTTAATAATGGGTTCCGCATATTTTTCAGCTACGGAGACCGCATTCTCATCACTTAACAAAACAAGGCTCAAATCCATGGCGGAAAAGGGCAACAAAAAAGCTGAACTTGCACATAAACTTTCAGAAAAATACGACAAGCTTATATCCACAATCCTTGTTGGTAATAACCTCGTAAATATTACGGTATCTTCTGTGGCAACTGTTTATTTTATAAAGGTAGACCCTGTCTACGGAGCTACCATTGCTACAGTGGTTATCACCATACTTGTACTTATCTTCGGCGAGATATCGCCCAAGAGTATTGCCAAGGATATGCCCGAAAAATTTGCTTGTTTTTCGGCACCGTATATAAACTTTCTTATAATTCTTCTTACACCGATAAACTTTATATTTACAATGTGGAAGAAGCTTATTTCCAAGATATTTAAAATCGAAGAAAATGCAAAGATGTCTCCTGAAGAACTCATCATGCTTGTAGATGAAGTACAGCAGGAAGGCGTGTTTGACGACGAAGATAGTGAGCTTGTTCGTAATGCTATAGAATTTGCCGAGCTCAAAGCAGAGGATATATTAACTCACAGAGTTGACCTCGAGGCAGTTGCTATTGACGAAGAAAAAACCGAAATAGCCAAAATGTTTAATCAGACAGGCTTTTCAAGACTTCTTGTATACGAAGAAAGTATAGACAAAGTTGTTGGTATTATCCATCTTAAGGACTTTTTAACTATGGATGGTATTACCAAAAAGAAGATAAAGGATATAATGACCGAACCTCTCTTTATTCAGAAGTCGGTTCTTATAAACGACCTTTTAAAGATTCTTCAGAAGAATAAATCCCACATTGCCGTAGTTATAGATGAATACGGCGGTACACTTGGTATGGTTACCATGGAGGATATATTAGAAGAACTCGTAGGCGAAATCTGGGACGAGCACGACGAAATTGTAGAAAACTTCAAGGAAGTAGGCGAAAATGAGTTTGTTGTAGACGGCTCTGTCAACTTTGAAGATTTCTGTGAAT
>JAZLCB010000096.1:0-8010 GCA_045614005.1 Clostridia bacterium | reverse complement strand
TGGACGGCGTTATCTACCACGGCAGTAAAATACTCCCCGGTGTTGCGGACTTTGTAAACTGGATGATAGAAAATGATAAAAAATTCGTTTTCCTTACAAACAGCCCCGAAAAGACTCCCCATGAGCTCAGCATGAAGCTCGAAAGAATGGGACTTAGCGTACCTGCTAAGCACTTTTATACAAGTGCCATGGCAACAGCGGAGTTTCTTCACAGTCAGAACCCCGGTTGCACAGCCTATGTTATAGGTGAGGCAGCTCTTACAAAGGCTCTTTACGACAGAAACATATACATGAACGATGTAAACCCCGACTATGTTGTAGTTGGCGAAACAAGAACATATAGCTTTGAAAAGCTTGAAAAAGCAATAGAGCTTGTTCGCAAGGGTGCTAAGCTCATAGGAGCTAATCCCGATGTTACAGGTCCTACCGAAAGAGGCATTATGCCTGCTACAGGAGCGCTTATTGCACCTATCGAGATTGCAACAGGCAAAAAGGCATACTTTGTAGGTAAGCCAAACCCCGTAATGCTCCGTCACGGTATGAAGAAGCTCGATTGCCATAGTGCCGACATAGCATTCATCGGCGACAGAATGGATACAGACATAATAGCAGGAATTGAGTCCAATGTAGATACTGTGCTTGTTTTAAGCGGTGTTACAGCAATGGAAGATATAGACAACTTCCCCTACAGACCCAAGTATATAGCAAACGGAGTGGGAGATCTTATCAAGGAATAATTTCAAAGGAGAAATAATTCAATGAAAAAGGCATTTGTGGTTTTTTTGCTGATTTTATCTATTATAGCGTGTACGCAAGCACAGGCGAAATACAAACCCTATACAGAACCGTTATATGACAGCAATGACGAGGTTACTTTTATTGTCGAAATGGAGGGCAGTCCTGTTCTTCCGCAGTTTGAATTATCCGCAGACAATGTAAGCCGTACAGAAATCAAAAATGCACAAAAGTACCGAGATTCAATTCTTCGAATGCAAGAGTCAGTAACCCATGCCATAGGCGAAGAGCTTTCGGAAGATATCAAACCCCGATATACATACACAGAACTTTTTAACGGCTTTGCTATTGATGCCAAATACAAAGATTTGGAAACAATAAAGAATACAGACGGTGTCAAAGCCGTGTATATATCTTACGAAAGAGAAGCGGATTTCAGAATGAGTAACGCTCCTTCCATGACTCATTCACTTCCTTCGGAGACACTTGGCTATACAGGAAGCGGACAGATTATTGCCGTAATAGACAGCGAATTTGATGTAAAGCACGAAGCGTTTTCAAAGGAACCGCAAAATCCCAAATACACCAAGCAGGACATGGCAGCTCTTTTTTCAAGCACACAATTTAATGCTTCGGGCGATGTCAACAGAGTGTACGAAAGTGACAAAATTCCGTTCCGCTACGATTACGGTGAAGATGATGCGGACACCTACTCTACTGCCAGTATGCACGGAACACATGTAGCAGGAATCGCGGCAGGTAACTCTCCCGACGGAAGCTTTCGCGGAGTTGCTCCCGATGCTCAGCTTGTGCTTATGAAGATATCAGATGACAAAGGAATTCTGAGTGATGCGGCAACAGCAGCGGCATTAGACGATGCGGCAAAGCTTGGAGTTTGTGCCATAAATTGCAGTTACGGAAAAAACTATCTCGCCATTGATAATGATAGTGCATTGGCCACATTCTATGAAAATGCCTATAAAGCCGGGATTTTTATTTCTGCTGCAGCGGGAAATGATGGCAGGGGATTTTCAAGCACAAGGGCAGAGACCATAAATATAGATGATTCTGCCACAGGAACTCCTAATGCGCGTGATTCCACTATCTCGGTTGGTTCGGTGGACAACACCCTTGTTTACATGAAAATATCAGAAATTACCCTTTCGGACGGAAGTGTAATTGATGCTTCGCCGATGTATATCGGTACAGCTTCTCTTGAATCGGGAGACTACGAATATTGCAATCTTGGGTATCCCGAGAATTTTGAAGGAGTGGATGTAAACGGCAAAATCGTAGTGTTGGATAGAGGGAAGATTACTTTTGCAGAAAAAGCGGCTAATGCCAAGGCGGCAGGCGCAGTGGGCATTATATTAATAAATAACCTGGACGAATATATCTCAACGGATGTACTTTCTCTTCCTGCACTTTGTGTTAAATCATCATCGGGCGAGCTTCTTAAAAATGCTGAAGTTAAGACTATTAATTCCATAACACCGTTTGCTGAAAAGATGATTGAAAGGCCGGCCCGGATAAGCTCTTTTTCAAGCTACGGTACAACAGAAGCTCTTGGCTTAAAACCCGAGATATCCGCACCGGGTGGAGATATTTATTCATCTATGCCGGGCGATAAATATGGATACATGGGTGGTACATCCATGGCTGCACCGCATATTACAGGCGTTATCGCAATAATAAGCCAGTACCTTGAAGATATCGGATGTACCTTGGTTTCATCCGAAAGGACAGACTTTATAGGAAATTTGATTATGTCGTCTGCCGATGTCGTATACATGAAATCGGACGATGAAGAAAACAAAGTTCCTTATTCGCCCAGAGTTCAGGGAGCAGGCATGGTAAATACCGCAAATGCCATGAAAACTCCTGTTATTCTTTATGCAGACAGAGGAAGAACCAAAATCGAGCTTGGCGACAATTTAACCGATACTTTGGAAATAAGCTTTACCGCACAAAACCTTACGGAAAATGATGTGGTATATGATAAAATGAGTGCGGTTACTCTTACAGACGGATATGTAAATCAAAACGGCACAAATTATATATCTGATGCAAGACTTCTCAAATCGGAACTTATTACTGATTTTGATGCTGTTACCGTACCGGCAAATTCATCTGTTACAGTATCGGCACAGATTAAGCTTGACAGCGATGAACTTCATGAAAATTTACGCATATTTTCAAACGGATTTCATATAGATGGCTTCATCCGTCTTGAGAGCACAACAGAGGATATTGTATCTGTAGGCATGCCCTTTATGGGATTTTACGGCAACTGGACAAAGGCTCCCGTGTTTGACTCAACCATATATGATGATGGCGGAAGCAAACTGAATTATGTGGATAAGGGAATCTACGGAACATTTTTGTACTCTGTTTCCGGAGATGAGGCTATCATACTTGGCTACAATGCCATAACTAATACAGGTAATTCCGATGCAGTAGCAATATCTCCCGATGGAGACGGATATAACGATGTTCTCGCTCTGCTTGTTATACCTATGCGCAGTATCAGGGATTTGGACATAATGATTGTCGATGAAAATGAAAATATCCTTAGCGTTCAGGAGGAGGAAGTTATAAGTAAATATATTCCTTACGAAACAGAGATCGAAATCCCCGAAAACATACCCGACGGTTCTTATTCTTTGAAATTAGAAGGATATATGAACTACGATACAGACAATTCTTTGAAGCACACCCTTTCCATGCCGTTTAAGGTGGATAGAGAAAAGTCTTTGATAAAGGGCTTCAAGAAAGAGGGCAATGTTATTACGGTAGACCTTTATGACTATTCGGGTATATCTTGTGTAATTCTCACAGATACCGTCACGGGTGAGGAGTATATAAAAAAATATGATTCTTATTATGAAGATGATAAAATCGTATATACCTTTGAGGAAAACACAGCTCCCGACCTTTCAAGCATCAAGCTGGAAGTTTTAGATAATGCTATGAATGTTTATACATATTACCTCGGTGGCTTTGGCGGAAAATTCGGTACATCTGTGGCCGCAATTTACTCTGACAGAGAGTCTTACGGTATCATGTTTGAACTTGTGGGTGATAAGGAGTTTACAGATGCATCGCTGATACTTGCGTTTTATGACGATAAAGGCAGACTTATGCATACAGATGTGATGCATGACAAGACGGTATCTGCCGGAAACATTATATTTACAGGAGATTTTGATATATCAACCACCGACAAATGCAAGCTCTTTATATGGGACGACACAAATACATTTACGCCTTTGGATACCGTCAAGGTGTTTGATATGAAAATGTATAATTTAACTGGAGATATGCAATGAAAATAAATGTTAAAACATCACATTCAAATTACGACATTATTATAGAAAACGGTGCATTTGCTCACATTGCAGACTACACCCGCGACCTCATAGATGGCAAAAAAGTGTTTATAGTTACCGATGATAATGTAGACAGATTGTATGGTGAGAAGCTACTCTGTAAGTTTTCGGACTACGAGGTGTCAAAGCTCGTACTCCCTCATGGCGAAACTACAAAATCCATGGACTACCTTGGCAAAATCTATAGTGCTATGGCTTCATTTGGCATGAGCCGTACCGATATTCTTGTAGCTTTCGGTGGCGGTGTTATAGGCGATTTGGCAGGTTTTGCGGCTTCTACATTTTTAAGAGGTATAGACTTTATTCAAGTGCCGACTACGCTTCTTTCGCAGGTGGATAGCTCCGTAGGCGGTAAGGTTGCAATAGACCTTGCCGAGGGCAAAAATCTCGTGGGCAGTTTCTATCCGCCCGCAAGGGTAATCATAGACCCCGATATGCTTTCCACTCTGCCCCAAAGAGTATTTTCCGACGGCATGGCAGAGGTCATAAAGTACGGTGCTATACGCGATGAAGAGCTTTTTAATCACCTTATGGGCGATATCGACATCGGCTGGGTTATACAAAGATGTGTTAATATAAAAAAGACCGTTGTTCAGAATGATGAATTCGACACGGGCGAAAGAATGATATTAAACTTCGGCCATACCTTTGGCCATGTTGTAGAAAAGCTTACAGGCTATACCGAGTATACTCACGGCGAGGCAGTTGCCATGGGGATGCTGCGTATTACACAAAAGTCCGAGGCTATGGGTATAACAAAAGAGGGCACATCGGCAAGACTAAAAGAGCTTTTATCAAAATACAATCTTGTGTTCGATGAGTATACATTTGATTCCGATTTGGCAAGAGATGTACTCACACTTGATAAAAAGAGCACAAAAGACTATATAAACTATATCATGATTAAGGATATAGGCGAGGTTATAATAAATAAGCTTCCCAAGGAAGATACATTTTTAACCGATTAATAATATTGCAGAAAGGGAGAATCAGCATGGGTGCTACATGGGGCAAGAATATACAGTTTTCCATATTCGGCGAATCACATGGCAGAGCAATAGGCGGTGTGCTTTCGGGTATTAAGGCAGGCACAAAAATAGACTTTGACAAAATAGACATCGAGATGAAGAGAAGAAACCACAGAGCTTTCTATTCTACCGCCCGCGACGAAAAAGACGAGTATGAGATTTTGTCGGGCGTAAAAGACGGCATCGCTACAGGCTCACCCATAGGCTTTGTTATCTACAACAAGGATAGCCACAGTAGCGACTATGTTAATCTTAACGCAACACCACGCCCCGGTCATGCCGACTATAGTGCAGTTATCAAGCACGGCGGATTCAATGATTACAGAGGCGGAGGACACTTTTCGGGCAGAATCACTGCTCCTCTTACACTTGCAGGCTCTGTTGCAAGACAGCTTCTTGAAGAAAAGGGCATTAAGATAGTGTCGCACATACAGTCCATAGGTAGCGTCAAGGGACAGAGCATTTTAGATAATCCACTTTGCGATGAAGATATACAAAAGCTTCATAGCATGCCCTTTCCTGTAATAGGTGAGGATAACCTCAAAGCTATGGAAGACGAAATACGAAAGTACAAAGACGATTTAAACAGCATAGGCGGAGTTATAGAGTGTGCAATATACGGCTTGGGAGCAGGAATCGGCTCGCCGTTTTTTGACTCGGTGGAGAGCTCTATAGCACATATGATGTTTTCCGTGCCCGCGGTAAAGGGCATAGAGTTTGGCAGAGGTTTTGACATTACAACCATGTCGGGATTTGATGCCAACGACAACTACGAAATAAAAGACGGCAAGGTACAGGCGGTTTCCAACAACAATGGCGGAATCCTCGGCGGTATAACAAACGGTGCACCCGTGGTATTCCGTGTAGCAATCAAGCCCACACCCTCCGTATTTAAAACACAAAAGACAGTAAACCTTGATACAATGCAAAATGACGAAATCACATTAAAGGGAAGACACGATGCTTGCATAGTACCCAGAGCCTGTGCAGTAGTAGAGGCAGGGGCGGCACTTTGCATAGCAGATTTGCAATTAACATATTAAGGGGGCTTGTACCGTGTCCGGGTATGCACTTATAGGCGAAAAGCTGGGGCACTCGTATTCCAAAATAATACACCAAAAGTTTTATGAAATAAGAAATTTAGCTGATACATACGACCTTATCGAAATTCCCAAGGGTAATTTAAAAGAAGAATTCAAAAGAATTTCATCCGGGTATGCAGGTATAAATGTTACCATACCGTATAAGCAGGAAGTAATGGAATTTTTAAATGAATTATCACCCGAAGCGCAGGATATTGGTGCTGTAAATACAATCAGCTTTTCCGATGGCTGTGCCAAAGGTTACAATACCGATTATTTTGGTTTAAAGTGCACGCTTAATGTAAATGATATAGATATAAAAAATAAAAAAGTTGTAATTTTAGGTACAGGCGGTGTATCCAAGTCAGCCCTTGCAGTTTGCAGGGATATGGGTGCAGGTGATATCACCTTTGTGTCCACATCTTCTCCCGATTTGGGAGATTACAGGGTTATTACCTATAACGACAAGCTAGAGGGCGATGTCCTCATAAACTGCACACCCGTAGGTATGTATCCCAAGGTGGATGCTTGCCCTGTAGATTATATAACATCTTCGTTTAGTGCGGTGGTAGATACCATATACAACCCCGCCGTTACACGCCTTATGGAAATTGCCGGGCAAAAGGGCATCAAAGCGGTAAGCGGACTTTATATGCTTATAAGTCAGGGCTTGTATTCGCAGGCAATATGGCGAGGCGAAGAAACCGATACCGAAGTTGTAGACAAGATATATAGGGATATGTCGGCAAATTAAGAGGTTTTCAGTATGAACAATATTTACCTTGTGGGTATGCCGGGCTGTGGCAAAACCACTATCTCATCAATCATAGTACAAAATCTTAAAAATACAGTTCTTACAGACCTCGATGAATACATTGTATCCAGAGAGGGCAAGAGCATAGAGGAGCTTTTTGAGCTTGGCGAAAAGCATTTCAGGACTAAAGAAACCCAAGCTCTTAGGGAACTTTCGGCAAAGGACGGCATCCTCGTTGCAACGGGCGGTGGTGTGGTAACAACCGAGGAGAACATAGACATAATGCGCTCCACAGGCAAGGTTGTCTTTATAGATGCTTCGCCCGAATTTATAATGGATAAGTCGGCTCTTCTGGGCAGACCGCTTCTTAAAGACAAAAACAAGCTCTATGAGCTTTACAATAACCGTATAGCTCTGTACAGAAAAAGTGCGGATTATACCATAGTAAACGACGGCATATTAAGCAAAGTGTGTGCCCGTACCGAAGAAGTAATAAGACAGATAATAAAAGATAGTAACAGATAGTTACGGAGGTTTTAATATGGCAAAAATAAATATCATAGGCTCAGGCGGTTGGGGAACAGCCAATGCAATACTTCTTGCAAATGCAGGACACGAGGTACTGCTCTGGTCATACCTCAAGGAAGAAAGCGACAATCTCAAAAAGTATCGCGAAAATAAGCCTTTTCTTCCTAATGTGCAGATACCCGATAATGTGAGCTTTACTTCGGATATATCGGAGTGCGGTGAGGCGGATCTTATAGTTATGGCATCTCCCTCGCACGCGGTAAGAGCTTCGGCAAAGAGCCTTGCTCCTTATGTTAAAGAGGGACAGCTTATACTCAATATTTCCAAAGGCTTTGACGAAAAAGAGCACAAAAGACTCTCCGAGGTTATAACAGCCGAAATCCCCTGTGCAGTAGTTGCCTCTATGAGTGGTCCATCGCACGCAGAGGAAGTGGCATTGGGTATGCCTACAACAAATGTTGTTGCATGCAGCGACATAAAAAAGGCAGAATATA
>JAZLCB010000095.1:0-1439 GCA_045614005.1 Clostridia bacterium | reverse complement strand
AGGTCACCCATATCGGTACTACCCGAACCCATGTATTCCTCGTACAAAAACTTCTTGTCGGGGAGGGCAAGTTCTGCCGCTTCCTTGGCTACAAGCATCATGTCTTTGTCGTTTACAAGAGGTGCATAACCGGGGAAGTCGTTTATCTCAATATTTGCACCGAGCGAAAGTGCCGAACCTGCAAGCGCTCTGTTTACCTTTTTGTTGGCATCTACTATACCGTCAAATGACGAGCCTCTTACATAGCTTTCGAGAGTAGCACTTCCGGGAATGGCGTTTACCATAGCTCCGCCCTCGGTAATGATGGGGTGAACACGGATAATGTCCTTTTCCTGAAAGGTTTCGCGGATAGCATTTATTGCATTGAGGCCGTTTGTTGCCGCATAGAGAGCGTTGATGCCGTTCCATGGCGAACCGCCTGCGTGCGAAGCCTTGCCCTTGTAGATAATCTTCTTTGCCATGCAACCTACAGAGCCTCCGCGTACAGAAAAGCAAGAACTTGTATGTACCATAAATGCAAGGTCTACATCGTCAAAATATCCTCGGGAGAGGAATTCACCCTTACCGCCAAAATATTTTATTATACCCTGCTCTTTGAGCTTGCTTCTGTAATCAATTTCAAGAAGCTCCTCCGCAGGTACTGCACAAAGCTTAATTTTGCCCGAAAACTTATCGAGTACACCGGGCTCTTTTAATGCGCCTGCTATGCCTATGAGGGCCGCACACTGTGCATGGTGTCCGCACGAGTGTGAAGCACCTGTTTCGGGGTCACATTCGGGGTGCTGAGGGCAGATTATGGAGTCAAGCTCGCCCATTATAAGAAGTGTAGGGCCTTCTCTGCCTGTATCTATAGTAGTATAAAAGCCGGGTATGTTGCCCGCAAGTGTAAGCTCATAGCCGAGTTCTTCAAAAGCCTTTTGCATATATGCGGCTGTCTTGTACTCCTTAAAGCCTGTTTCGGGATTTTTCCAAAGATATCTCTCTGCTTCGAGCATTATCTTTTCGTATTTTTCTACTGCTTTTGCAAGTAATTCCATTATAATCTCACCTTCGCATTTCCGTCCTCGGTATATTCTATTCTTTCGCCCGAGTCTATGAGGCTATCCATATAGTCGATGTATTCTTTAATCGAAGCGAATGGAGCTTTGTATTCATCTGCTACCTTTTGTGCTCTCTTTGCACCGTCGCCCAAAAGGATAAGAATCATAGCCATCTGGAGCTTGGCACTTCCTATACAAGCATCCACAGGGTTTGCTACGAAGTTGTCCGCACCATGACCTGTGCCTACTCTACCGCCTGCATAGGGGTGTATTACGGGCATTACTGCGCTAAGGTCGCCCATGTCGGTACTGCCCGAACCAATGCTTTCAAAATGCTTGAAGCCCTTGTCGGGGATTGCCATCTCGGCAGGTTCTAAAACTACCTTTATAAGCTCCTCG
>JAZLCB010000094.1:0-4001 GCA_045614005.1 Clostridia bacterium | reverse complement strand
AAGGATGTTGTTAAGAATGCGCTCAAGGAAATTGATTATTTCACAATCGTTCTTCTTTCGGGTCTGTTTGTTGTAATAGGCGGCATTGAAAGCGCAGGAGTTATCGGCGTTATCGGCAATGCGATTGCAAGCATCGGTTCAGGCTCGGTATTTGTTGTTTATACAATTATCGTATGGATGTCTGTTATCCTTTCTGCATTCATTGATAACATTCCGTATACCGCAACGATGCTTTCAATCGTTCCAGTTATTGCGGCGGGTTTCCCTGGTATGGACCCGAAACTCCTCTATTACGGTCTTCTCTGCGGCGCAACATTAGGAGGCAACCTTACACCTATCGGTGCAAGTGCTAATATTGCAGGTATCGGCATTCTTCGTAAGGAAGGCTATGAGGTTAAATCAGGCACATTCATGAAATACGGCATACCGTTCACATTAGCAGCTGTTACTACAGGCTACATTTTACTCTGGGTAATCTGGGGTTAATAAGAAAAACAAAAATCTCTCTATCGCTTGATAGAGAGATTTTTTATTAATCACCTGAATATGTAGGAGCATTTTTAGGGGCTGTGCCTTTCACGACCTCGTGATAATACTTATATGTCATAGGTGTATCATTACTTAAGTTGCCTGCATCTGTAACCTCTCCCAAGAATACTGTGTGAGTATCTGTTTCCATTGTGTTTATTACTTTACAGGTTATATAAGACATTGCTTGCGGTAATACAGGAAGATAGCCTTTTACAAGATGGTCGATACCTTCAAATTTATCAGTATCTCTTCCACTTCTGAAACCGAAGGAACCGATTACCATAGGGTCAACATTCTCACCCAGAATATTAAGCGCAAAAACACCCGTATCCTTTATACATTGGTTTGTGAAATTATCGTGATTTATTGAAACAGCTATGGTAGCAGGTTCTGATGTAATCTGCATTGCAGAGTTTGCTGTGCAGCCTGTTGCCTTTCCGTTATTCCATGTGCTTACAACATACACTCCGTATGATAACTTAAATAAAGCAGTTTTATCCATATTTTTCCACCTTCTGTTATCAAAAAGCAGGGATATTTTTTTAATATCCCTGCTAATCAGCAATTAATTATTTACCAAAATATCTTTCAAGAAGACCTTCGAATGCTTTACCGTGTCTTGCCTCATCGCGAGCCATTTCATGAACTGTATCGTGGATAGCGTCGAGGCCATTCTTCTTTGCGCAAGCAGCGAGGTCGAATTTACCCTGTGTAGCACCATATTCGCAGTCTACTCTCCACTTTAAGTTATCCTTTGTTGTAGCCTTCATGTTGGGCTCTAAGTCCTCACCGAGGAGTTCAGCAAATTTAGCTGCGTGTTCTGCTTCTTCGTAAGCAGCCTTTTCCCAGTAGAGACCTACTTCGGGATAACCTTCGCGGTGTGCTATACGAGCCATGCAGAGGTACATACCTACTTCTGCGCACTCACCGTTGAAGTTTGCCATGAGCTGTTCGAAGATGTACTTCTTATCTTCTTCGCTTATATCGGGGTTGTTCTTTACGGTTTTGCCGTATACGCCGTATTCGTGCTCTGCTGCGAGAGCTGCACCTTCCTGCATTACATTGAACTTTTCTGCGGGAACCTTACATACAGGGCACTTTTCGGGAGCAGCTTCTCCCTCGTGAACATAACCGCAAACTGAACATACAAATTTTTTCATAATATTTTCCTCCTAGAATTTTTATTTGGTTTTAATAATGATAATGATTACTGTTATTGTTATTATAACATATAATTTTTATTTGTCAAGACTTTTTTAAACATTTTTTGCAAGTTCCAAAAAATATTGTAGAATGTCTCTTCACCTTAGCTCCCAGAGCCTTATGAGCAATGTCATCTATTGCAAAATCCACAGGAATGGGAACATCGTCTACGCATCCGCACTCTTCGCAAGCGAAGTGATAATGCTCACCCACATTGCCGTCGAATCTGTCACAACTGTCGCCCGAAGAAATTTTGATAACCTCTCCAAGAGATTCAAGAAGCGAAAGATTGCGGTATACCGTACCTAAACTTAATTTTGGGAAGTCTGCTTTAAGGTCGGTATAGAGTTGCTCGGCTGTCGGATGGTCGTACCTGGAACGAAGCATTGTGAGTATTGCATCACGCTGTCTGCTGTGTTTCAAGGCTGTTGCCATAAGGTCACCTCTTTTCAATAATAATAATTGTTACTGTTATTATAAATTGCTTTTTAAAAAATGTCAAGCACTTTTTAAAAAATATTTGAATTTTTTTAATTTAATACCAAAAAAATAAAAAGTTGGTGCAAAAAATCTTTGCACCAACTTTTTTATCAGTTTTCGCCATCAGGCACATATGTACATACTTCGTCGTACTTTTCTATTACCAACTTGTCTTTACTTATTTCCATAACCTTGCCTTTGCCCTCGAGCTTCTTGTCGCTGTTATAAAGGTAAATTGTTTTGGTTTCGTCATCGTAAATATAGTATTCGATAAGGTCGGAGTAACCTGCAGGGCTACCACAAGCACAGTAATTTGTAAATTCGCCCTCTTCGCTCATGCGGAGCACATAGGAGCAACCCTCAAAGTCATACACCCATCTTGACGAAGTCATAATATCAAGATTGTCCGATTGTTTTTGAAGTTTTGGCTTATACACCTCAAAATCGTCCTTTCCGCCGCAAGCACAAAAGCACGAAATCACAATTATAATTATTGATAAAAACAGTACTGTTCTCTTTAGTGACATAATGAATCCTCCCATAATGTTATATACCAAGTATACCACACTCCAACAAAAAATCAAATAATTCGTTTTCAGCTGTTTTTTACACCAACAATTTCTTTAAAAGCCTTGATATCGGGGCGGTTTTGCGGTATAATATAACTTGTATTATAATGTAGAAATTAAAAAGGCGGTAAAATATGATTTTAAAACGCGTATACATATTTATAATCCGGATATGGAAAACACTGCTTGCATACTATGACAACAGCCTTATAGGCAGATCCATAGCAGGTGTTTGCAACTTTTTTGGCAAAAAGTGCGATGAAAGCAGAATACTTTCGCGATTTAAAGGCGGATTCATGAATACGGAATTTGCACAGCACAGCTTTACCATCAAAATGATTTCGTTTCCGTTTACTCTGCTAAAATCAATATATCTTAAATACGAAAACCGTATAGAAAATATAAAAGAAAGAAGCATCCTGCTAAACTTTATACGAAACATTGCCTACCTGCGTGTACGCGATATGGGCAAGATAATAATTTCGTTTTGTATAGGCGGTATTATCGTGCTTATATGCAAAGGATTTATGATGTCGCTTGGCGGTCTCTTCCTTGCTGTGCTTGCCGTAGTCGGCTTAGTGATGCTCCTCTTTACCTCCACCGTGCGAAACACCCTCTGCTCCAGCGTGGCAGTAAAGTTCGTATGCTCCATCTTTTTTGTAAACCTCTGCGAATACAAAGAAAATGTATATGAAATTGAGTACAAAAAACTCCTCTGCATCATCCCTGCAGTAATTGGTGCTGTATGTTGCTGCATCAGCCTGCCGATTATGCTTTTGGCTCTTGCAGGTGCAATATTTATAATAGCCGTACTGTGGAAAACCGAAATCGGTGTATTTATTTTCGTACCGCTTTCGCCGATACTGCCTACAATGGCTCTTGTAGGTGTGATTGCACTTACATTGGTTTCCTACGGACTTCACCTTGCCTTTGACAAAAAAGCAAGCTACAAAATAACTCCCTTTACCCTGCTTATTGCTCTGTTTCTCTTCTTGGCGGCATTTTCCGCGTTTACAAGCATTGCAGGACTCGGAAGCATAAAAGTATTTATGGTGTATGCCGTATTTACCATTGCATTTACACTTGTTGTAAACACCATAAAAGACAAAAAGCAATTTAAAATCCTCTTGGCGGCATTTGCCGTTTCGGCTTTTGTTGTTGCCTTGTACGGTGTAATCCAGAACTTCACTCTGGTGCAGACTACTCAGAGCTGGGTAG